>CAVDWX010000043.1:43839-59994 GCA_963612735.1 Gemmiger formicilis
CCTTACTTTTTACTAAAACGCATTAAAGTTGATACTCTTTTCTTTAGTCGAGACGGGGAGCATATTCTTTCTCCACTTGGCTTTAATTCTCGACTCGTCGGTTTTAATTTTTCTAAAGAAATGATGAAAGAATATCAATATGTTGATTTAATAGGATCATTAAAAACTAATGTATACAATCACCGAACAACTGTTCAATTTTTAATTAAAGAAATTAAGGAAACAAAATAGCATTTTGAGTATAATGTATATATGAAATTGAAAAAGGCATTTTATTTATTCCCAATCTTAATTATTACTTCATGTTCATTTGGCAATTTAAATCTTTCTTTTGTTGATGGTGGAGATACTAATAACAACCCTTCAAGTAGTGAAAGAGTTATTGAAACTTTTGAAGGAGATAAATATTCTCCTGATTTGATGGATCAAACAATTTTTACCGCAAAAAATGATGCTGAAAAAGAAACTGATTCCTTGAGCGAAGAAGATTTATCTACTTATTTTAGTGGTGAAGACGGAATTATTACTGGTTTTTCAAATATTAGTAAGGTTGGTGCAATAAGTGGTGGGCTTAAAATTGGTTCATATAATGAAAATGTTGATGGAACCTTAACTATTTCTCTTTCTAGAACATATGAAGCCATTCTTATTGTTGCTCATCCTCGCGTCGCCACAATTAGCGAAGAAATAGGGAAACGTTATGAAGTCGATAATGCTGCCATAAGCGTTAACGATTCTAAATACATCAAACTCAATAGTACTCTTGAAGATGATGGAGAAACACTGAAATCAAGCGATTGCATTTATGCATTAAATAGCGATACTATCAGTATTCGCGTTGCTTTTAAAAGAGCGGTTATTGAAAAAATAGTTCTTCTTGATAGTAAAACTGAGTAGTTATCAATTTGACATACGTTATTTATAAGATTATGAGTTTAATTCTTTAGAAATTAAACTTTTTTGTTTATGATATATGTATTGTATGGAAAACGAAGAAAAGAAAGCACCTATCAATGGGGGATATCCCCTTCATACATTCGAAGAAGTAGAAGATATTTATAAGCTCTACATTTTTTCTAATGAAGATCGCGCTTCGATTCGTCGAGCTTATGAATTCATATTAGAAAAGCATAAAAACCAATATCGTCGAAGCGGTGAACCTTATTATCATCATCTCGTTGAAGTAGCTTATATTTTAGCAAAATTACAAGCTGGTCCTGCCACCATTATTGCTGGACTACTTCATGATGTCGTTGAAGATACTGACGTTACTGTTGAAGATATTGAAAAAATGTGGGGGAGTGAAGTTGGTAAACTTGTTGATTCCTTAACTAAAATTCAACGATTAAAGCTTTCTAAAATGCATAATGAAGAATTTGAAGCTGAAGATCATCGAAAGATTTTTATCGGTATGGCAAGGGATATTCGCGTCATCATTATCAAATTAGCGGATCGTCTTCATAATTTAAGAACATTAGGAGCTTTATCTCCGGAAAGACAAATTGCATTAGCGAAAGAAAGCTTAGAAGTTTTTGTACCAATTGCCCATCGATTAGGTCTTGATGTCATCAAAAGTGAGATGGCTGATTTATGTTTAAAATATTTAGAACCTGAAAAATTTGAAGAAATCAATGCGTTGCTTTCTAAAAAAGCTAAGAGCATGAAGAAATCATTAGATGTCTTTCAAAAGAAATTAGCGGATATCCTTTTTTCACATAACATTCCTTTTGATATCTCTTCTCGTGTCAAATCCATTTATTCCATTTATGAAAAAATGTATGTTAAGGGCAAACAATTTGATGAAATATATGACATCTTAGCGCTTAGAATTATTACTGAAACTGAAATTCAATGTTATGAAATATTAGGCTTAATCCATCAATCATATAAACCGGTTCCTGGTCGATTTAAAGATTATATTGCGATGCCTAAACCAAACATGTATCAATCTTTGCATACCACTGTTGTATCCGGAGATGGGAATCTATATGAAGTTCAGATTAGAACGAAAGAAATGGATGAAATTGCCGAAGCTGGTGTTGCGGCACATTGGGCTTATAAAGAAGGAACGGGATATAATTCCAAGGAAGAACAAAAAGAAATCGAAAATCAACTCCATTGGTTTAGGGACTTTGTTTCTGCATCTAATGAAAATACTGATACGACAGCGAGCGAATATATTGATAATCTAACCCGTGATATTTTTGAAGCTAACGTTTACGTCTTCACCCCAAAAGGAAAAGTCATTGAGCTTCCAACTGGATCAACTCCTGTTGACTTTGCTTATAAAATTCACACTAAGATTGGCGATTGTACATCCGGGGCCATTGTCAACGGAGTGATGGTTCCGCTTAATACTATTTTAAAAACTGGTGATATGGTCGAAATAAAAATTAATAAATCTCAAGCTGGGCCAAGTGAAGGATGGCTTGAATTTGTGAAGACTAGCAGCGCTAAAAGCGCGATTAAAAAATATATCGCTAAAAGAGATGCGTCTTTATTAAGAGAAGATAAAATTGCCAAAGGAAAGAAATCTTGTTTAGATTCATTTGCTGACCGAAATATTGATGAAGCAGAAATGATGACTTATCTAGAAAGCGATAAAGTTTTAAATAATTTTGGATTTAACAGTGTCGATGACTTATTTATTGCAGTTAGCCAAAAGAAACCGACTCCTGGAGCTATTATCGAATTTTTAAAAATTAAAAAACCGGTCAATATTCCATCTCGCACTAAACCAAGAAAAAATATTACCGGTAATGAATGCCCTGTTTATTGTGCTGGCGCTGACGATAATCTTGCTATCAATTTAGCTAATTGTTGTACTCCTATTCCAGGAGATGAAATTGTTGGTTACATCACGCGAGGTAAAGGAATCAGTGTCCATCGCAAAAATTGTCCCAATGTTATCAATGAGAAAGAAAGATTAATCGAAGTCTTTTGGCGTGACGATTTAACGGAATCGACATATCCAGTTGATATACAAATTGAATCAACAGATCGTAGTAACCTTATCGTCGATATCATGAATACTTTATCCAATATTAAAATATCAATATCAACCATTCACGCTAAACTAGTCAACAATGGTGGAATATGTATTGTTTCATTAACAATTTACGTCGCTAATGCTCAAAAATTAGAGGACGTATTCAATATTTTGACAAACGTCACTGGAGTTTACAAAGTGACACGAGTCATTCATTAGGAGGAAGCTATGAGTTATAACAATGTAAAAGGAACCCACGATATTATCGGAAGTGAAGCTAGTTCTTATACTTCTATTGAAAGCTTAATGTCCACAATTGCTTCTTTATTCGCTTATCAGGAAATAAGAACGCCAATTATGGAATATAGCGAAGTTTTTTCTCGTGGAGTGGGAGAAGGAAGCGATATCGTAAGAAAAGAAATGTATTCTTTCGTCGATAAAGGTAGTCGTTCTATTACTTTAAGACCTGAATTTACAGCCGGAGTAATGCGTGCAATTGCACAGTATAAACTTTATGCAAATGCTGAATTACCACTTAAATATTATTATTTCGGTCCGTTATTTAGATATGAAAGACCTCAACTTGGTCGATACCGTCAATTTCATCAATTCGGTGTTGAATCTGTCGGCAATGATAATCCCCTTAACGATGTCGAAGTAATTTCATTAGCCTATACCATTTTACAATCTCTTGGTTTAGAAGATGTCACCATTAAAATCAATACTCTAGGTGATGAAGAAAGCCGCACTAATTATAAAAAAGCACTTGTTACTTATTTTTCAAAGCACATCGATAATATGTGCGAAGATTGTAAACAACGTTTAGTTTTAAATCCACTTCGCATTTTAGATTGTAAAGTTCCTGAAGATAATGAAATTGTTAAGGGTGCACCAAAGATTAATGATTACCTTTCTATTGCCAGTCAAGCTCGTTTTGAAGCTATTTTATCTTCTTTAGATGAACTTCAAATTCCTTATGAAATCGATACTAATTTAGTTAGAGGGTTGGATTATTATTCAGAAACTGTTTTTGAACTCTCTTATCGCTCTAAAAAAGGAAATGATTATGGAGCCTTAGGCGGTGGTGGACATTATGGTAATCTTCTTTCTGAATTAGGAGGACCCAAACTTCCTGGTGTTGGCTTTTCCTTTGGAATTGAAAGATTATATTCGGTTTTAAAGGATGACGATTTGCTTAAGGATGAAGATGTTTGCCTATTTGCCTATGTCATGCCAATTGGAAAAGCAGCGGGATTAAAAGCGATTGATGTCGCTAATATGCTACGCATGGAAGGATATTCCACTGATGTCTGTTTTGATGATGTCAAAATGGGCGCTATGATTAAAAGGGCTTTGAAAAAGAATGCTCATTTTGCTCTTATCATCGGTGAAGATGAAATTAATAATGATACTGTCACTATTAAGAATTTATCCAATCAAGAGCAAACAACTGTTCCTTTAGATAGTTTAGTTGAGAAAGTTGAAGAATTATATGATAGCATCAGTGAATGTGAATGCCATCATCATCATGAATAGAAGAAGGTGTTTATATGGAAAGAACTTGTTTTAACACAGAATTAAGTGAAAAAAATGTGGGCCAAAACGTGACCCTTGTTGGATGGGTAAGCAAAAAAAGAAATCTTGGCTCAATAGTTTTTATTGATTTAAGGGATCGCTCAGGAATCATTCAAATCATGGTCGGCGATAATATAAATATTCCCGACATTAGAAACGAATATATCATCCAAGTAAAAGGTGTAGTTAAATTAAAAGAAACTGCGAATAACAATTTAAAAACTGGCAATATTGAGATTGTTGCAAGTGAAATTAATCTTGTTAATACCGCTTTAAATCCACCTCTTATCATCGCTGATGAAACCGATGCTTTAGAAGAGACTAGACTTAAATATCGTTATCTTGATTTAAGAAGACCGTGCATGCAAAAATACATGGACATTCGCCATCGCATCAAGATGGTAGCTCACCAATATTTAGATAATCTACATTTTGTGGAAGTGGAAACTCCGATTTTGACCTTATCCACTCCAGAAGGAGCTAGAGATTATCTTGTTCCGTCTCGAATTCATCATGGAAAATTCTATGCCCTTCCTCAAAGTCCACAATTATTTAAGCAATTATTAATGGTCGGTGGTTTTGAACGATATTATCAAATTGCTCGTTGCTTTAGAGACGAAGATTTACGTGCGGATCGTCAGCCTGATTTCACTCAAATTGATATTGAAACCTCATTTTTAGATCAAAATCAATTCATTACGATGATGGAAGGATTAATTAAATCTATTTTTAAAGATACCATTAATTATGATGTCGCCTTACCTTTAAGACGTATTACTTATAAGGAAGCGATGGATCGTTATGGAAGTGATAAACCTGATACGAGATTTGATATTAAATTATTTGATTTAAAAGAAGTATTTGCTCACACTACCTTTAACGGTTTTATCAACGCTGAAACAATAAAAGGAATATGTGTCAAAGGCGTAGCTTTATCGACTTCGCGTAAAAAGATTGATGAATTGACCCTTGAAGCTAAAAAGTTTGGCTTAGGTGGTTTAAGTGTTCTTAAGATGGAAGGTGGAGAATTAATAGGTTCCTTCATGAAATTTGTTTCTAAAGAAGAAGCGGAAGCTATTATTAAAACTTTAGCGGTAGAAGATAATGATATCGTCATTATCGCCGCGGGCAACTATAACCGTGTTTGCCCTCTTTTAGGAGCGTTGAGATGTAAATACGCTAAAGAATTAGGATTAATTAAGCCCAATACTTATGATTTGCTTTGGGTTGTGGACTTCCCGCTTTTTGAAAGAGATATTGAAAGTGGAGCAATAACGAGCTCCCATCATCCATTTACTAGACCTAGAGATGAAGACTTGCCACTTCTAGATACCGACCCCACTAAGGTTATTTCTCAAGCCTATGATATCGTTATAAATGGGTATGAATGTGGTGGTGGTTCACTTCGTATTTATAATCAAGATGTTCAACGCAAAATTTTTAAAGTACTTGGTTTAAGCGATGAAGAAGTACAACGTCGATTTGGTTGGTTTGTTGATGCTCTTCAATACGGTACACCTCCTCATGCTGGCATGGCCTTCGGCCTTGATAGACTAACGATGATTTTAGGTGGAACTGATAATATTAGAGACGTCATTGCCTTCCCTAAAAATTTATCAGCAGTTTGTCCAATGAGCGGCGCTCCCGCTATTGTTGATGAAGACCAACTCAATGATTTAGGCTTGGCGGTCAAAGATTGGGAAAAATAAATTTTATAAACATAGTTTATAATAAATACTAATAATATACTAATTTTCTACTTAAAAGGAGTTAAAAAATGAATAAGAAAATTGATGATCTTTCAATAGCGACGATACGTTCTTTATGTATCGATATGATTAACAAAGCCAATTCTGGACACCCTGGAATGGCATTAGGCAGCGCCCCAATTCTTTATACCTTATTCACTAAACATTTAGTGGCTAATGGAAATGATAGCAAATGGGTTAATCGCGATCGATTTGTTCTTTCGGCAGGCCATGCTTCATCCTTACTTTATGCTTTATTACATCTTTGTGGTTATAAATTAAGCCTTAAAGATTTAAAGAATTTTAGACAAATCGATTCTTTAACTCCTGGTCATCCCGAATATAATTACACGGATGGAGTGGATGCTACAAGTGGACCACTCGGTCAAGGTATCGCTCAAGCTGTAGGCATGGCGATTGCAGAACAGAGTTTAGCCGCTAATTATAAAGATGGACACAAAATTATTAATCATTATACTTATGCTTTATGCGGTGATGGCTGTTTACAAGAAGGACTTTCACAAGAAGCCATTTCTTTAGCGGGGCATCAAAAATTAAATAAGTTAATTTTATTTTATGACGCAAATCAAGTTACTCTTGATGGGTCTTTAGATTTATCTTTTTCAGAATGTGTTAAAAACCGTTTCTTAGCCAGCGAATGGAATGTTATTGAAGTAAGAGATGGAAATGATGTCGATGCTATCGATAACGCGATTAAAGAAGCCAAAAAATCTAAAGATAAACCAACGATGATACTTGTTCATACTGTAATCGGCTACGGAAGTAGCAAACAAGGCACTAGTAAAGTCCACGGTTCTCCTTTAGGAGTAGAAGACGGACATCATGCGAAAGTGGATGTTTATGGCTTTGATTATCCAGAATTCTTTATCCCTGAAAAAGTTAAAGCTCATTTTGCTGATGTCATCAAAAAGGGCGAAGAAGCAGAAGCGCTTTGGAATAAAGTATTTGAAAAATATCAGAAAGATTATCCAAAAGATGCTCAACGTTTCTTACTTTTAAAAGACGGAGATGTATCTAGTTATCTTCCTAACGTCGATCCAGAATTCGTGGCTGGTTCTTCTATTTCGACGCGTAACGCTTCTGGAAAAGCACTCAATGCTTTAATGCTTTCTATACCTAATTTAATTGGTGGATCCGCTGATGTAGCAGGTTCGGTTATGACTAAACTTGATGGAGGTGTTAATTTTACACCTACTTCTCGGGAAGGTCATAATATCAACTGGGGTATTAGAGAATTTGCCACGGCTAGTGCTGCTAATGGAATATTGTTACATGGTGGTTTAAGAACATATGTTGGCTGTTTCTTAGTTTTTGCTGATTACATGAAAGCTGCGATCCGTATGGCGGGATTATCTCATCTTCCTTCTATTTATCTTTTCTCACACGATTCAATTGCAGTTGGAGAAGATGGACCAACTCATCAACCAATCGAACAGTTAGCAATGCTTCGTTCCATTCCTAATGTGAGGGTAATTAGACCTTGCGATGAACGAGAAACTTATGCTGCTTATAGAGTTGCTTTAAAGAGTACTAAAAATCCAACTGCATTAATTTTATCTAGACAAAATCTTCCTTTATTAGAGGGAAGTAGCTCAAACGGCGTTAGTCATGGTGCTTATGTTATTTCAAAAGAGCAAAATGAAGCGGTACTTGATATTATTGCGACTGGTTCAGAAGTTTCTCTTGCTATTGAAGCTCAAAAAGTATTGTTACAAAAAGGAATTGATGTGAGAGTCATTTCTATGCCTTCCTGGGAATTATTTATGGAAACTGATAAAGAATATCAAGACAGCGTTTTAAATCTTCCCTACGAAAGAAGAGTTAGCGTTGAAATGCTTTCTACCTTTGGCTGGAGCAAATGGGCTAAATACAACATGGGATTAGATCATTTTGGAGCTTCAGCGCCAGCAAAAGACGTCATCAAGAAATTTGATTTTACTAGTGAACATTTAGTTCGACTTTGCGAAGAAATATTAAAATAATTTTTGACTATATCTACTATATTAATTGTTGATTGATATATATAAATTTCCACGAGTAGAAATATCCGTGGAATTTTTATAGATTTTTACATTCGTTATTGATATAATAACGCCGGTCGAAAGGATAATAGATATGATTAATGAAAAACAACAATTAACCAGAGCTGGTTATGATAAATTAAATGAAGAATTGCGAAACTTAATCGATAACGTTCGTGATGAAGTTAAACGCCAATTAGCGGAAGCACGTGCCCAAGGCGATTTAAGTGAAAACGCTGATTATGATGCTGCTAGAGATCGTCAAGCGGAAGTCGAAGGCCGTATTAAAGAAATTGAAGATATTCTTAATAATTGCGTCATTATCGAAGAAGGAAATAATAAGAATCCTAAGAAAGTAAAATTAGGTTGTACTGTTACTATTAAATATTTAGAAACCGGTAAAGAAGATTCTTATATGATAGTTGGAACCGTTGAAAGCGATCCATTCAATAAAAAAATATCCAACGCTTGCCCACTTGGTGAAGCTCTTATCAATCGTAGTGTAGGCGATGTAATCGAAATCAAAGGTCGTCGAAACTACAAAGTTGAAGTTTTAAAGATAGAATATATTTAAAAAAAGTATATCTATTTTATAGATATAAAGAGAATTCGAATAAGAATTCTTTTTATTTTTTAAAAAAATCATCGATTTTCTTCCTATTTATATAATGGAGGCTAAATTTATGATTAAAATAATAATTGGGGTCGTCGTTGCGGCGATTATCGTCATTACAGCATTCATGCTCATAGACCCGGCTTTAAACTCTAATAGTGGTGATGGAGTATCTTTAGTTTCAACCGTTGATGGAATAAGAGTAGCTGTCGAAGGTGAAGTATTGAAAACTGGAACTTATACTCTTTTCGAAGGGGCTTTGATGTCTGATCTTATTGATATTGCTGGAGGCGTTACGGATGACGCTGATTCTTTAGCGTATTATCTTGACGCTCCATTAAGCGGAGGAACTTATTATATTGCTCCTAAATATGACGTTAGCGATATTTGCACACAAAAAGAGATTAGCAAAGTTAATCTCAATACAGATGATGTTGAAACACTAACAACGGTGACAGGAATTACTACTTCAATTGCTAATTCTATTATTTCTTATCGCAACGAAAACGAGATGTTTTATACCATCGAAGATGTTAAAAACGTTTATGGCGTTGGCGAAGCTACCTATAAAAAAATAAGAAATTATGTAATTTTGCATGATTAAAGGTGAAAATTTTATTAATCTTTATTTCGCTATTAATCGGCCTAAATCTTAGGCATGGATTATTGATATGGGGCGCTCTCACTCTTGCTATTTCATTGTCTTTATTTATAAAAAAACAAAACATCCTTTACTTAGTTCATATCATACCTCTTTTAGTGGGAGTGGGAGTTACCTTCGTTCGTCTCGATTTTAATAAAGCAACATATAAAGGCATTGTTATAGAAAGTAAAACGAATTACTTTCTTTTTTCTTCTACTTTTGAAAAATTATATGTTTATAACAAAAATAATAGTTACGAAATAGGCGATTATCTTTCCATTAGTGGAAGTAAATCTGATTTAAGCTTTGTTACTTTAGAATCTCAATTTGATTTTAAAGATTACCTAAATAAAAAAGGAGTGTATAAAGAACTTCATATTACTTCTATTGATGTTAATTTTAAAAGTCCGTTAAGAATCAATGCGATAAGAAATAAGTTTTTATCTTCTTTTGATGAGGATGCATCTTCTTTGATTAACGCTATTATGTTTTCAAATAACGATAGAAGTGAAATTAATAATGGTTTTTCTTATTTGCATATTTCTCGTCTATTAAGCATGTCAGGCTTATATCTAGAAATATTCATTACTTTCTTTGCTTTTTTCTTTAAATTTAAAATGAAAGAAAAGACCGCTCGCCTATTAGCGTTTTTTCTTATTTCTCCATATTTATTAATAACTCTCCCTAAATTTTCTATCATTCGATTTGCCACTTTTTTCATCTTTAGATATATCAATGAATTCATTCTAAAAAAGAAATTATCATATCCTACTTTATTAGGGGTAGTTGGAATCTTGTTTTTAATTCTCAATCCTTATTTAGCGTATCAAGATAGTTTTTTATTAGGTTTTTTTATTCCACTTATAATTTACTTTTCTAAAGATATTACGATTGGAATGACTTCTTTTAAGAAGAAGTTATTCACTACTTTATTAATCATGGTATTTTTTATTCCTTTTGAACTCAAATATTATCAGGAATTTTCACTCATTTCATATCCGCTTCAATTATTATTCACGCCCATTTTTATTCTTATTGCACTTAGTTCATTGTTGTGCTTTTATCACATTCCGCTTTATTCCGTTTCCTCTTTTTTATGTAAAATCAGTAGTGGAGTCGCTAAATTTTGTAAACCGATTTTTTGGGGCTTCCACGCTCCTAGTTTTATGAGTGGATTATTAATTGTTTTTTATGCATTTATCTTTGTTTTTATTTATTATCGTTCCATTAAATTTAAGCCGCTATATCGATTTATCGGGATTAGTTTTATTATCTTCATTTGCCTATATTTAGCTCCGATTCATAATAGCTTTACTGGAGAAGTATCTTTTATTAACGTTGGTCAAGGCGATGCTTGTTTGATTAGAAATAGAAATAAATGTTTATTAATCGATACTGGAGGAAGTATTTATCAAGACATTGGAAAAACAGTCCTCATCCCCTATTTAAAAAAGAAAAGAATTTATCAACTTGATTATGTCATAACTACACATGATGACTACGATCATAGCGGAGCTCTATCGATTTTAATATCGGATTTTAAAGTTAAAAAATATATTAATCAAAAAGAAGCATTCCCAGCAAAATATATTGGTATTACCTTTACTAATTATAATTTTGTTAATAGTGATGATACAAATGAATCTTCTCTTGTTATTGGTTTTTGTTTTCTTAATAAAGACTTTCTTATTATGGGGGATGCTCCAAAAAGCGTTGAGTATAACATAATGAAGGAAAATCCATATATTAACTGTGATATTTTAAAAATAGGACATCACGGTTCTTCTACTTCGACATCGTATAAATTTATCGATTTTTTAAAACCGAATGAAGTGATTATTTCAGTTGGGAGAAATAATTATGGTCATCCCGAAGATAGCGTTTTAAATATTTTAAAAAGAAGAAACATTAAAATTAGAAGAACTGATCAAGAAGGAACTATCTCATATTGTGATTATCTTTTCTAAATAAACCTTGTAAAATAAAAACATGTTAAAAATATGCTTTGTTTGTCATGGAAATATATGTCGTTCTCCACTTGCGGAATATGTATTTAAATATTTGATTGCTAAAGATAATTTGAGTGATAAATTTATCGTCATATCAAGAGCGACTTCAAGTGAAGAAATTGGTAATGACATTTACCCTCCTATTAAAAAAGAATTGGATAAAAACCATATTCCTTACCAAAGGCATTATGCTACTCAAATTGATGAAGAAGTAATTAAAGACTATGACTACATTATTGTCATGGATAAATTTAACCTATCTTCTTTAAAAAAAAGATTTCCTCGTATTTATCACCATAAAATTCATCTTTTAAAAGAATATAGTGGGACTACTTGCGATATTATTGACCCTTGGTATTCTCGAGATTTTACACGTGCTTACATTGATATTTATGATAGCTTAGTGGCTTTTCTTTCTTTTTTAAAAGAAAATGAACCAGTATTAAGATAAGAATTATTATAATAATGATATGATTTATTTAGTCTACGGTAACCAATCACCAACAATAAAAAGCAAAATTAAAAAGATTGCCAAAAGCAACCTTCCTTTTATCGATGATATCAATTTTGTTAAATATGACGCTAGTGAGACACCTATTCAAGAAGTGGTGGATGAGTGCAATTATCTTCCGTTAGGATATGAACATAAAGTTATTTCATTAGAGAATACATATTTCTTATTAAAAGAAAAGAGTAAGAATAAAGTTGAAAGCGAACAAAATTACGATGAATTCATTAAATATTTAAATTCTCCGAACTCGACAACTGATTTAATTGTTTCCGTCATATCTTCTTCTTTGGATGAGAAAAATGAAATTGTCAAATTATTAAAAAAGAAAGCCACTATTGTGGAAGCTAAAGATCCAGATGAAAAGACTTATAAAGATTATATAAAGCGTTATATAGTCGAAAAGCTTAATGTTGACATTGACAATGACGCATTAACTGAATTAGCGATTAGAACTGCTGGTGATGTCGCTCTAATGAAAAATAGCGCTGACAAATTAGCACTTTACACTAACCATATTACTTTTGATGATGTTTCCTTAATGGTGGTAAGACCATTAGAAGAAAATGTTTACAAAATCTTTAATTACTTATTAGCGGGTAAAAATAATGATGCATTAATGCTATATAAAGATTTAAGAGCGAGTAATGTTGAACCCGTCACTTTAATTTCGATGTTAGCTAATCAATTTCGCTTGCTGAACGAAGTAATTTATTTATCGAGAAATGGCTTTTCTTATAACGAAATAGGTAAAGAATTAGGCATTAATGAAATTAGAGCTAAAATCTTAGCGGGTTATTCTTATTCATTTGGTGAACAAAAGCTTATCAATATTTTAGAAACTTTATATAATCTCGATTTAAATATTAAAAGCGGCCTTTTCGACCGCTTCTATGCTTTTGAATTATTTTTAATAAATTTCCAACTTTAATTATTTAAGAGTTGCCACTAATTTGGAGAGTTCACTCTTTTGTCTAGCGCCTGTGTTTTTATGTTGAACGCCATCGCTAACAGACTTATCAATTAAACGGAATGCTTCCACTAATGAGGATTCGGCTAAGGCAAGATCTTTACTTTCAACTGCTAATCTAACTTTTTTAATGGCAGTTCTTAAAGCGCTTTTAATCGCTTTGTTACGGAGTCTTGCTTTTTCATTAGTTTTGTTTCTTTTAATTTGTGATTTTATGTTTGCCATATTTTTACCTTCTCTTTCAATATCTTTGTTATACTATCAAAAACAATGAAATAATGCAATTATTTGTTAATAGATTTTTCTTACTTTTTTTCTTTAAGCCTTTTTACTTCAATAACAAAGTCATTGATACATGTGAGTTTACCGTAATTTTCTTCTGGAATTTCAATGTCAAATTTTTCATTTATTTCTTGCATGAGCTCGACGTAATTCATTGAATCTCCGCCTAGTTCATTAATCCAATGAGCATTATCGTCAATTTTAAATTTAGGAAGAATTAAGACTTTTGAAACCAAGTCTTTTATTGGCTGTAGGATATTTTCTATAGTTTCTTTATCAAATCCTTCAAAATGTTTTTCTTGATTATTAAAATTAAAAGAAACATATTCTCCGTTACTAGATTCTATTGCTTTTTTAATAGCAAATCTTTTTACTTTCATATTGTTTGCTAATGGAAGATGCTTCTTAGCTAAATAGATGTCGTTTAAACGAACGTTATGTGGTAATTTATTTTCAATATCTTTAATTTCTTCTTTTAAAGATATGAGTTCTTCATCGCTAATGGTATTTTCAACTTCAAGTACTAAAACGATGTCTTGAATTTCTTTGCTTTTTAAATTAACGCCTAATATTGTTGAGTTGATAACATGAGGCAATTTTTTGAAATATATTTCGATTTCATCGGGATAGATGTTTTCTCCATCAGCGTTAATAATGACATCTTTAATTCGACCTTTGATATAAAATAAATCGTCTTTATCATAGCTTGCTATATCGCCAGTGGCAAAATAGCCTTCTTTATCTAAAACAGTATCTTTTATTTCTCCATTTATGATTTCTCTTTTATGAATGGTGGGCGAACTGACTAATAGTTCTCCTTCTTTTTCATCTCCTCTAATTTTATATTTCACACCATAAAGAGGTTTACCGATACTTCCTTTTAAACGATCTTTGATATCGTATGAAAGTGTAACAGAGGTAACTCCTATTTCACTCATTCCATAACCATTATACAAAGGATAGCCAAGTCCATTGATAATAGCGGAGGTTTTATAGGTTAAATATCCACCGCCGGATATACAGTATCTAACCTTATTTCCTAATAAGCTCTTTTGAATTTTGTTTTTAACAATCTTTTTAGCTGCTGCTCCGGCTTCTTGTTCATTTATTTCCCCAAGATTAAATTTAATCATCTTTTCTAATAATTCTATTTTATCTTCGGGCAATAATTCTTTCTTTCTTTCAAATGACAAGGCTAAAGAATCCCAAAATAGTGGCACAGAATAGATATGACTTACGCCTACTTTTTGACAAATATTTCTAATATCATTGCTCGCTAAGCTTTTTGGGAATACCAATGTTTTACCGTAATATGTATACCATAAAAATACCGCAACAAAGCCGAAGATGTGATGAAATGGGATCATTGCTAGAATCTTAATTCTTCCCATTTTTTTAGGATACATTATATCTTTACTAGTCTTAGCCATATCCAAAGAGCAGCATATTTGATGAACGAGATTTTCTCCGTTATAGACCATCAATTTTACATCTCCAGTTGTTCCACTTGAGCAAAAGATAACTTCATTTTCCCAATTAGGTTTAAAAGATGTTTTTTCATTATTTTGTAAGATGTCATCTAAAGATAATTTAATAACGTCGTATATATAGACATCATCGGTAATTATTGCAACCGCACCGCTTTGATTTATTAAATTGAACGTCCCTTCTTTACTAGTCTTAGCGTTGATGAGTAGGGGCTTATAGCCAGACATTAAAATAGCGTAAAAGATTTCACCCCAATGAGGGCTATTATTCAATTTTAAAACAATCGGTTTATGCTTTTCTTTAATTGATAAAAATCTAGAAATAGTGGAAGCAAATAAGATAGCATTTTGCTTCATTTTTTGATAATTATATTTTTTGATTTTTCCTTTATTATTAACATATTGGACAGCAATTTCTTTCTTGTTTCTATCCATGGTCATCGTAAAGATATCTTCCATGGTTTTAGAAGTTTTTAAAAGCAATGATGCTTGCTCCATGAATTCTTGGACTTTATTATAATCTTGATACATATTTTTACCCCGCTTGTGGTTATTTTATACGATATTGTTTACTAATTAATATTTTTTTGTCTTCAAATGAATACAAATTAATAGTTAATGTCTCGTTTTTGATTTCTAATATCATGTATGTTCTTTGATATTTGCTTCTTGGAAAATTTAAACTTCCAGGACAAAGAACAATTAAATTCTGTTCTTTTCTTATTTCTGGAATATGAGTGTGTCCGTGAACAAATATTTTGATATCATCTTTTTTGATTTCTTCCTCACTAATTATTAGTTTGTGTTTCATTAATATATTTCCAATTGGCGTTGTAATAATTAATTTATTAGGAAATGATGAAAAATAATCGCAATTTCCTTTAACAGAAGAAAAAGGATAGATGTCTTCACTATTCATTTCGCTATCTCCGCTATGCAAATATAAATCCATATCTTGATAAATATTGAATAAGTCAATGAGCACGTTTTTATCAAGATGATTATCACTTACTAATAATATTTTTAATGTTTTCATAAAATTTAATATGTTGGCATTTTAATAGCGAACAAAATATTGCTAATGTATTTTACATCATTTATTATATTCATATGAGAAATTCAAAACTATTACTTGGTAAATATTTATTTTGTTTTTCTATGATTGTGCCGTTACTTTTTGGATGTCAAAATAACGATATTAATTATAATAATTATAGAACGTTTTTAAGTTCTTTTAAAAAAATTCATTCCAATGAGACTTATCTACCAGATGATGGATGGTACATGAT
>CAVDWX010000044.1:0-8009 GCA_963612735.1 Gemmiger formicilis
GTGTCCAGGAATATAATAGATGCCTATTATACAACTGGAGTTCGTCTCCTTACCATTTGGTGGACCTGAAGGGGATCGAACCCTCTACCTCCTCCATGCCATGGAGGCGCTCTCCCAGGTGAGCTACAGGCCCAGAACCTTTATGATTTTATAATATCTATAGAGATAATATCAATCATAAAATAACGAAAAAGCATTCTAATTATTATTTTGGCGCGCCTGAGACGATTCGAACGTCCGACTTTCACCTTAGGAGGGTGACACTCTATCCAACTGAGTTACAGGCGCGTAATGAATAATTAATATCCATTAGGATTCCTTTTTTGCCAATTCCAGGAATCTAAACAACATGTGAATATATCTCTTTTAGCTTTAAATCCCATTTCTTTAAAAGCCTTGGATGGATCTGCATAATTTTCATCGACATCTCCAGGCCTTCTATCCACAATGATATAAGGAATTTTTACATTATTAGCTTTTTCAAAATTATGAACTAGTTCTAAAACCGAAGTTCCTCTTCCGGTTCCAAGATTATAAATAACTAAGCCAGGATTAGATTCTAATTTATGTAAAGCAGCGATATGTCCATCCGCTAGGTCAAGGACATGGATATAATCTCTAACACCTGTCCCATCAACGGTATGATAATCAGATCCATAAACATATAATTTATCTCTTTTTCCCACTGCTACTTGAGTGATGTAAGGCATTAAATTATTAGGAATGCCATTAGGATCTTCACCCATTAAACCACTTGGATGAGCGCCGATTGGATTGAAATAACGGAGAATAGCGATATTAAAATCTTTATGACTTAATGCAAAATCTTTAAGTAATAATTCAATTTGATATTTGCTTTCACCGTATGGATTAGTGCATCCACCCACAGGATCATCTTCATTAATTGGAACATGTTTGGGTACGCCGTACACAGTTGCACTGCTAGAAAACACTAAATTACGAACCTTAAATTCTTCCATTACTTGGAGCAAAACCTTAGTACTACCAATGTTATTCGAAAAATATAAATCAGGTTTTTTAACGGATTCAGCAACCGATTTTAATCCCGCAAAATGAATAACACCATCGATATTTTCATTTTTAAAAACTTCTCTTAATTTATCGATATCTCTTACATCAAATTCATAAAATGTAGAAGATACACCGGTAATAGTTTTAATTCTATTTAAGACTTCTTTTTTGGAATTGCATAAATTATCAACAATGACAACCTGATATCCATTTTCAATCAAATCAACAACAGTATGAGAACCAATAAATCCAGTTCCACCAGTCACCAAAATAGCCATTGTCTTATCTCCTTTTTAATTGTTCTATTACTAATCTCGAAGTTAAACTTGGATTAGCTTTTCCGTGCGTTAATTTCATGATTTGACCAATCAAATATGATAAAGCTCTATCTTTTCCAATTTTATAATCAATGATGGATTGTTCGTTATTATCTAAAACTTCATTAATAATCTTAAGTAAAGATTCCTCATCAGAAATTAAAGAAGTGCCCATTTCTTTAATAATATCCTCAGGATTTCTTTTATCTTCAAACATTTTAACAAATATTTCGCGCGCTTGTTTATTAGAGACTTTTCCGCCTTCAATTAAAAGTACTAATTTGGCTAATCGTTCTGGGCTGA
This sequence comes from Gemmiger formicilis, assembly GCA_963612735.1. GTDB lineage: Bacteria > Bacillota_I > Bacilli_A > RFN20 > CAG-826 > CAVDWX01. The sequence continues at coordinate 1,653 of CAVDWX010000044.1, forward strand.
TGCTAAATTCTTTAATGGAGATGCCTTCTTTATTTAATACTGCTTGAATATCGCCAATTATCCAGTTAGCAATAAGTTTCGCGGAAGCACCAAATTTAAGAGCTTCATCAAAATAATTAGAAACATCCTTATTAGAAATGAGCAAATTGGAATCATATTCCGATAAACCAATTTCTTTATATCTAATTAATTTAGAATCCGCTAATTCGTTAGAAGTCATAATCGCATTATTAATAAAATCATCACTTAATTTAATAGGAGGAATATTTGGTTCAACAAAATATTTATAATCAACAGCGTCAGTTTTTACTCTCATTAAGACTGTTTCTTTACTAGCTTCATCAAATCTTCGAGTTTCTTGACACACTTTTCCACCAGTTAAAATAAGAAGTTGTTGACGTGCAATTTCAAAATCGATAGCTTTTTGAATATTAGCTAAGCTATTGAGATTTTTAATTTCCACTTTTGTGCCAAAAATTAAAGAGCCTTTTTCTCGAATGGAAACATTGACATCACATCTTAATGACCCTTCTTCCATTCTTCCATCAGAGACATCTAAGAAAGTAACAATAGAACGAATCTTTTCAACATATTTCATCGCTTCTTCACCATTTCTAATTTCAGGTTTAGAAACGATTTCAATTAAAGGTATGCCTGCACGATTATAATCGAGTAAAGAGCAATCCCATGAGTGAAGTTGTTTACAAGTATCTTCTTCCATATGGAGTCGTTCAATATGGATAACCTTATGGCCATCCGCTGTATCAATTTCTAAATATCCTTCTTTACCAATCGGCCTAAATTGTTGAGTGATTTGATAGCCTTTTGGTAGGTCACTATAAAAATAATTCTTACGGTCAAAATATAAAGTATGGTCAATCTCCATATGGAGGGCATGACAAACTCTAATTGCGTTAATTACTGCTTGCTTATTAACAACAGGTAAAGTGCCGGGAAAAGCTAAATCAAGAGGAACCGTATTCGTATTTGGTTCATCTCCATATTCCACTCTTCCACATGAAAACATTTTTGATTTAGTTTTCATCTCAACATGTATTTCTAATCCAATAACTGCTTCAAATTCCATTATTTTTCTCCTTTTTTAGAAGAAAGGTTTCTTAAATTTGTATGCTCTTCTAATTTATATGCGATATTAAATATGAGCGATTCTTCAAATGCCCGACCTGTCAAATTAGCGCCAAAAGGTAATCCTTTAGAGAAACCAATGGGCAATGTTAAAGAGGGCAAACCTCCCATATTTCCAATAGCTAAATAATTGTCTGCGATTAAATATTCATTCGATAATTTATTCGAGCTTCCTTCATGCACTTTAGGAGCACTAGTTGGAGAAGCTGGACAATAAATAGCGTCGTAATCTTTTAAAATTTTATTAGTTTCATTAACGATGAGGCGTCTCGCTTTTTGAGCTCTTAAAAACAAATCATGTTGATTTTCACTTAATAAAGAAAAACTACCGATGACAAATCTTCTTTTAATCAAAGATGAAAATCCGTTAGTGCGTGATAATGACATCACTTCTTCATAACTATTTCCTTTATAGCGCGGACCAAATTTAATGCCGTCAAGATTAGCATTATTGCTCGTCGCCTCGGCACAAGAAATGACAATATATGTTGGATAAATAGTTTTTAATAGATTGATATCGAAAGAGACAATATCAACAATAGCGCCTTCTTCTTTAAGATATTGTAATGATTTATTAAACCCATCCAAAATTTCTTTATCGCTAATGGAATCTATTATTTCTTTAATAACAGCAATCTTTTTGCTTTTAATTGAATCACTAATATGTAAAGAGTAATCTTCCACTTCTTTAAAGGAAGAGGAAGCATCTTTATCATCTCTACCAGCAAGTAAATTTAAAGACAGAGCGGAATCTAATACACTTCTTGCAAAATATGCAACATGATCTAAAGAAGTAGCAAAAGGAAATAAACCGAACCGGGATATTCTTCCCCAGCTTGGTTTAAAACCCACTAAACCAGCATAAGAAGCAGGTTTTCTAACAGAGTCACCGGTATCACTACCTAAAGCAAAAGGAACGATATTAGAACAAACTGCAATCGCACTTCCACATGAAGAACCACCAATTAGATGTTCATGATTCTTATCCCAAGGATTATAGGAAATACCTCTATGACCGGTAGTTCCCGTTCCACCCATAGCTAATTCATCAAGAGTGGATTTACCAATAAGAATTGCTCCATCATTAATTAATCTAGTGACAACTTCGGCGTTATAAACAGGGACATATCCTTCTAAAATATTACTGCTTCCGGTGGTTGCAATTCCTTTAGTGGAAAAATTATCTTTTACAACAATAGGAATACCATAGAATAAATTATTTATCTTGCTTTCATCTAATTTTGATGCAGCTTCAAGCGCCTCTTTTTCTAAGATGCATTCAAAAGCATTATTAGTATCTTCTTTACATCTATTTAGTGCTTCTTTAACTAACTCTAAAGGCGTAATTTCATGATGAAGAAGAGCGTTATGAATTTCATTAAGAGTTAAATCTAAAATTGACATTATCCCACCACCTTTGGCAAACGAATTTGCCCTTCAATGACATCTTTAGCGTTCCCTAAGGCTTCTTCTTGAGTTAGTTGTTCGCCAACCACATCTTCTCTTAAATAAGTGTTAGTGCAATCAAACGGGAAAGTCATCGGTTCTACTTCATCAACACCTGGAATTAAGGAAATGAGCTCCATTTGTTTTGTTAATATTTCAAATTCATCTAAAAGAGTATCGTATTCCTCTTCCGACATATCAAACAATAATTTATGAGCGGATTCTTTTAATATCTCTTTATTAACTTTAATCATAATCTATCTACCTTCAATGACATGTATTGTATCAAATTATCTATTTATTTCAATAAATCGATAAGTTCTATTTAATTAGAGCAAGGAATTCATCCTCACTTAAAACACTAATTCCTAAACTGGTAGCTTTATCTAATTTAGACCCCGCGTCGTTTCCTGCAATAAGAGTATCAGTGGCCTTAGAAACAGAAGAAGTAACCTTAGCGCCTAAATTTTCTAAAAGTTCAGTAGCCTCTTTTCTTCCCATTGAATTTAGCGTCCCAGTTAAGACCACGGTTTTCCCAGAAAAATAAGAATTCGCCGCTGAGGAAGAAGAACCTAAATAAGTAAAATTAAGTCCGTGTTCTTTTAAAGAATTAATGAGAGTAAGATGGTTTTCATCTTTAAAATATGAATATATCGAATTAGCGACAATCGGACCAACATCGTTTAGTTCTATTAATTCTTCATAACTAGCATTCATCAAGTTATCGATATTATGATATTTTTTAGCTAAGACTTTAGCCATCTTATTGCCAACTTCTTTAATGCCTAATCCAAACAAAACTCTCTCCAAAGAATTGGCTTTAGATTTATCAATCGCAGAAATGAGATTATCAACCGATTTATCCTTCCATCCATCTAAAGAAATAATTTCGTCGCGATGGTTCATCAAATCATATATCTCATCAATATTATGGAAAAAGCCTTGATTGAAGAATTGCTCCACTACTTTTTCTCCCATCCCTTCGATATCCATCGCGTCTTTACTAGCAAAATGAATAATGGATTCGATTTTTCGAGCTTCGCAATGAGGATTAATGCAAAAATGCATAGCGTCTTTCTTAATTAAAGGAGCTCCACATACAGGACAAGTTGAAATCATGTTATAAGGGATTTCTAAACCAGTCCTTCTTTCTTTAACGACTCTCACAACTTCTGGAATGACATCTCCCGCTTTTCTTAAAACCACATAATCCCCTTTCATCAATCCTTTTTCTTTGATGAAATCCTCATTATGTAATGTAGCACGTTGCACTAAGGAACCAGCAACACGAACAGGTTCTAAAACGGCATTGGGAGTAATCTTACCAGTTCTTCCAACCGTATAAACAATATCTAATAATTTAGTAACTACTTCTTCTGGAGGAAATTTATAGGCAATAGCCCAACGAGGAGTTTTCGCTGTATATCCTAATTTATCATACAAAGACATATCATCGACTTTAATCACAATACCATCGATATCATAGCTAAGGTTAGGTCGCTTTTCGCTATATTCCTTTATATAATCTAAAACCTCATCAATGCCTTGACATAATCTTCTTTCTGGGTTTGTTTTAAATCCCAACTTAGTAGCGAAATTTAAAGCTTCGGAATGATATCTTATTCCTAGTTCCGAAGCATTGACCAAATAATACCAATAAGCATCTAATCCTCTTGATGCAGCGATAGAAGAATCGAGTTGACGAATAGATCCCGCTGCGGCGTTTCTAGCATTAGCAAAAAGAGGTTCTCCACTGATTTTACGCATTTCATTGAGCTTTTGTAGGGATTTTTTAGGCATAAAGACTTCTCCGCGAATTTCAAAATCTCCACTATAATCAATATGAGAAGGAATGGATTTAATAGTAATAACGTTGCTTGTTACATCTTCTCCAATACTTCCGTCTCCTCTAGTCGCAGCGTATAAAAGTTTGCCGTTATAAACAAGCGACATCCCAAGGCCATCTATTTTCATTTCAGCCATATATGTAATCTTATCGAGTCCAGTAATTTCGCGTACTTTTCGATCGAAGTCTCTTAAATCTGATTCATTAAAAGCATTGGCTAAAGATAACATCATACGTTTATGAGTAATCTTATTAAATTCATCCTGAACCAATCCTCCCACTCTTTGTGATGGAGAAAGTGGTGAAAGAAATTCTGGATGTTCTTTTTCTAAAAGCATCAATTCTTGCATTAAGCGGTCATATTCAGCATCGCTCACACTAGAATTATCTAAGACATAATATTCATAATTATATTTTTCTAATAATGTTGTCAATTCATCAATTCTTTTTTTAATATCCATCTCAATCACCTCGCGATAAAGCTTTATGACTTCCTAATAATACTTTTCTTCCATGTTCATCAAAATAAACTTCGATAATGCCGTCTTCATCAACTGCAACAACAACACCTTTGCCTAACGTAGTGTGATTAACCTTATCTCCTACCTTCCAATCGGTAATGCCATTATTTTCATTCTTAGTAATGGGCTTATTTTGATAAAAATCACTTTGAAATGAAGCGTTAGGCCTATCATCAAAGGCGAAACTTCTTCGATTAGAGCGTGAAGAATTATAATTATTATCGTAATTAGAATCACTGATTTGATTACCAGATTCTTTAATGAATTTAGAGGGGCTTAAATAACCTCCGGATATATAATCATAATCCGAAGCATATGAGATATATAATTTCTTTTTGGCTCTAGTCATCGCTACATAAGCTAAACGTCTTTCTTCTTCTAGAGCTTGATATCCACCATCAGTAAGCGCTCGTTGATTAGGAAAGACTCCGTCATTAAAGCGAACAATAAAGACAATTGGAAATTCCAAGCCTTTGGCCGTATGAACGGTCATCATATTGACAAAGTCACCATCGATTATTTCGTCCTGTGCCGAAAGTAACGAGATGTTTTGTAAATAGCTATCAAAACTAGCATCAGGATTATTTTTCATATAATGCCTTAAATCAGAAAATAAGGCTTTAACGTTATCAATTCGATCATCGCCATCATCTTCTTTTCTTAAGTAATTGTAATAATCGATAGAATCAACCAAATCTTCTAATATTTTAGAGAACGTTTCTTCATTTTTATAGATATTTTCTCTCGTGATATTAATGATTTTAATTAAAGCTTTTAATGAATTAACCGCTCTTAGAGGGGCATCAGTATTATGATCATCAATTTCTTCAATATATTCATATAGCGATAAATCAAAATCTTTAGCTTCTCTTTTTAAAGTGGTCAAAGTTGTATCTCCAATTCCTCTTTTTGGGACATTCATAATTCTTTCAAAAGAAACGTCATCTTTTTTATTTACGATGAGATGGAAATAAGCCAAGATATCTTTGATTTCACGTCTTTGATAGAATTTTTGCCCGCCATAAATTCGATAAGGAATATTTCTTGAAGTAAACGCAGCTTCAAATTCCATGGTGATGTAGTTAGAACGATACAAAATAGCAATATCGTTATATCGATAATGACCAACATCATGTATTTTTTTAACCTCTAAAGCAACAAAATCCGCTTCAGCTTGTTTACCACTTGATTTTCTAACGACAATCTTTTCTCCCTCATCATCATTGGTGTATAAATTTTTCTTAACTCGATATTTATTATTAGCAATGAGTTTATTCGCGGAACTCAAAATGTTTTGAGTGGAACGATAATTTCGGTCCAAGATGATTGTTTCAACATCAGGAAAATCCTTATTGATATCTAAAATGATATTTTGATTAGCTCCTCTCCATGTATAGA
>CAVDWX010000045.1:0-8292 GCA_963612735.1 Gemmiger formicilis
TTACTGGATATATCAACGACAGTAGCGTAACTAGTGGTGGAATAATTTCTTGCACCGTTAGTAATTGTACAATTAACGGCCGAGGTGGAGCGGATGCTCTATGTGGGGAATGGAAATCAACACCAACTTATGCTGGTTCTAATTGTACATTAACCGCTAACATAGTTAATAACAAAGGTGAATCATTCTAAAATCAATTAATCTATTGAATTTAATTAAAATCTCTGATTTAGGAGTGACAATCGATATTTGTTGAAGAAGATTGTCACTCTTCTTTTTATGGCACGCTGAAGTCGCGTGAGGTTATTAGGAAAGGCTTTTGATAGAGCTTATTGACCATAAAACGATGTTTAAATTACTAAATTTAAGATTAATAACGATGCCAATTCAAAAACTAATGCATTTTTTACTGATAAATACGCAACTTTTTTTGTCTTGTAATTTTTATAATTTTAATTAAAATTAAAGTAAGGAAAAATTAATCCAAAATAAAGTTATAATATTTGTCGAAAGAAGATTTGAATTTTGAAACGTTTTGTAAAATATATACTTGTTCTATCTTGTACCGCAGTTAGCTTAACTGGCATTCTTTTATATTACTTTTTTAAGAAAAATACTGAATTAGAAAATGCGACTACTATAACCATTAACGAAGAAACAACCAAAAGCTTAAAAGTCGATTTAGTGGATATTGCTCCAGGAAGCAGGTCTTCTTATACCATCAATATCGAAAGCAAATATTTTGATGACTTTGATTTTAGTATCAAATTTTATGAAAAAGATGACCCTGGTGAATTAAGCAATTATTTATCTTTGTCTTTGACCGCTAATGAATATAGCGTTACCAAATCATTTAAAGAGATTTTAAATAGTGAAGAAATTTTTTCATTAGGCAATAATGTTAGAAAGATATCATTACTATATACCATGGATGAAAGTGTTGGTAATGAAGCTCAAAACACTTATGCCAATTTTTATATCGAATTAACAAGCAAAAGTAGGATTTTGAAATAATGGAAGAAGTAGCAACAAAAAAAGCAAGCAAATTAGGTAAGACACTTAGAATCATTTTAGATGTGTTGATGGGACTTTTTATCGCTGGTGCAGCCTTTATATTAGTTATCAGCGTTACTTCTAAAAATAACGATGGTGCCGCAACGATATTTAATACTCAATTGCGAATTGTTGTATCTGATTCTATGGGTAAATGCGATCAAACCGATGTCAGTCAATATAAGATTAAATCCATTCCTGTTAAATCATGTGTTTTTGTTAATACTGTCCCCAAGGATGATGATAAAAAATTAGATTGGTATTCTAAAATTAAAGTTGGTGATGTTCTTACTTTTAGATATTATTTAGTTTCTAAGCAAGAAACGATAACTCACCGTGTCGTGGATATCGAAAGTAAAGAAGGTGGATACATTTTTACTTTAGAAGGAGATAATAAATCTTCTAAAAGCGGTGTATCTCAGCAAATTATCGATACAACATCAACTGATTCATTTAATTACGTTATCGGTAAAGTGACAGGGCAATCTTATTTTTTAGGCGTTTTGATTTATGCTTTACGCTCTACATGGGGTATTATCTTAATCGTCATTGTTCCTTGTTCAATTATTGTTATCGCTAACATTATTCGAATCATTCGTGTCCTCTCTTTGGAAAAGAAAGAAAAGAATTTAGTACAAGTCCAATCTCAATCTCAAGAAATTGAAGAATTGAGAAGACAAATAAAATTATTGCAAAAAGATAAACTTAATGATGAAAGCGAGGTAGAATAATTTTTATGGAAGTTTTAATTATTATCTTTATTTGTACTGTTTTAGTGATTGCTTTATTTTGCGTTGCGGTCGTTACTCGAGAAATTATTATTGAAAGTAAAGATCGAAAAAAAGTACAGCAGGAAAATGTTCCTTCAACTCAACCAGTAACTGAACGTATTGTTTATCAAGATGTTCCAGTGGAAAGTGAAATTAAAGAAGAAACAGTTGAAGAACCTAGCGAAGAAGAAGACGGAAATGTTAATTTTGATGCTGTTAGTAAAACACTAGATGAAAAATATTATGAACTATCCGCGATATATCGTCATTATTATGATGAGATAGTTCGTGAAGCGGCAAAAGTTGAAAATTATAAACGTTTTAAAAACAACAACTATGAAGAATATAAAGTTGGTAAGAATCGAATTGTTAGATTAAAAATTAAAAGAGGCTTTGTTATAGCGGAACTTTTGATTCCTAATCTAGCCTTTAAAGAATATATTTCTGAAAATAAAGTAGGAGCTAAGTTATCTCCTACCACATTTAAGGTAGTGGATGAGACAACTTTGACCGCTGTTAAAGATAGTATTGCTATTGCTGTTAAAGTGATCGAAGAAGAAAAAGCTCTTAAAAAAGAAAAAGCGAAGGAAAGACGTCGCTTAGCAAAAAATAAATAGGTTTTAAATTTATTTAAATAATATATAATAATGGAAAGGAAATAAACATGATGAAAAGACTTAATACATTACTTTGTGCATCACTCATCAGCATGTTAGGAGTCGGCTTATTAGTGGGCGGAACTTACGCTTTATTCACTAGTAAAGCTACTGTTACCAATCATCTTAAAGCTGGTAATTTGAACATTTCTTTGATTAGAACAAAATATTCTAAAACCGTTTTAAACACTGATGGGTATTTAGAAACTAAAGAAGATAATAATGAATTAGATTTTACAAGTGCTTCTAGTAAGAATATTTTTGGATTAGAAGAAAATGAACTCATTGTTCCTACTTCTAAATTTAGTGCTGATTTAACTATTAAAAACGGTAAAAAAGATAGTAGTGGTGCCTATATAAAAAGTTCCGTTGCTTTTACATATTCCGCTTCTTTAGTGTTAGATGAGAGTTCTGATACCAATTTAGCAAACCAATTACAAGTAACAGTCAAGCAAGGTGAAACATCTACCACTAAAAGGTTAAACGAATTTAATGATATTGTTTTATTAAGCGGAGAAATGAAAGCAAGTGATGACGCTACTTCATTTACTATTTCTTTAGAATTCTTAAATTTAGATAGTGACGGAAGTACCAATAACAAGGCCCAAGATAAAGAAGTGTCATTTGATTTAGTTGTTGAAGCTATTCAAAAAACCACTGCTGGTAACTAATAATAAGTAATGATTAATATATTTATTTATTTAATCGAGGAGATGTTATGAAAAAGGGAACTAAAAGTACTATTATATTATCTTCATTAGCTGTGATCGGCGTTGCTGGATCTTTAATTGCTGGTTCAACTTATGCATTATTCACAAGTAAAAATGAAGTTAATATTGCTGTTACATCTGGTAAGGTTGATGTTGAAGCCACAATTGGTGATCTTGTGACTTATTCAGGTGTTAAGTTAACCGGCAATGCTACAACTGACAAGATTGAGCCGACTACTACAAACGGAACATTCACCAATAATGGAACTGCAAAAATTGATGATAACAATTTAGTTTTAGATAAAGTCACTTCTGGTGATAAGGTTGAATTTACGATCACTATCACAAACAAAAGTACAGTCGCAGTTAAATATCGTACAGTTGTCACTTGTGAAAAAGACAATGGATTATTCCCAGGACTTAAATTCACAGTTGGCGATGATGAATTTGACGGCTTAACTCATAAGAGTGATTGGGTAAGCTTATCCACAAGCGATAGCGCTAGTGTTAAAGTCTTAAATTGCTCTGTTATTCTTCCTAGCGATGCCGGGAATGAATATCAAGAGACATCGTGCACGATTAGCTATACGGTTGAAGCCGTTCAAGGCAATGCTAGCACAACTAATAAAGATGCAAATGTTGTCGAAGTTTATACTGTAAGCGACCTTAAATGGGTTCAAAAAAACGTCACTAAACTCGGCACTACAAAAACTGTTAAGTTAATGAATAGTCTCGATCTAAGCGGTGAAAACTGGACACCAATCGGCAATTCGATTTCTACACCATTTGAAGCCACATTTGATGGTAATGATAAGACTATTAGTAATCTTAAAACGACAAAATACTCCGTGCAAAAGCAAGAAGGCGCAGGATATGGAGTTGGCTTATTCGCTTATGTTAAAAATGCCACGATTAAAAATTTAGTCATTGAAAATGCGGATGTTGGTGGAGAAACTGATGATTCTGGCATAGCTATCTATAGTGAAGTAGGCATTGTCGCTGGTTGCTCTTATGGCAATTCAACATTTGATAAAATCACCATTAAGGATTCTAAAGTTAAGGCCCAAACCAAAGTTGGCGCCATCTTAGGCCAATCTATAACTGGTGGATCACAAACCAAAATTACAAACTGCACAATTACAAATATAACTGTTTCTGGTAATTATTCATTCGCACTTGTCTGTGGCCTTATTAATAATGCTGGATCTAAAATCGATATGAGCGGAACTACTGTTGATAGCGATTCAAAAACAGAAAAATGGACTTCCACTTCATGCACATTCGACCATAAAGAAGGGACATATACTGATGAACAAACAGGCTATATTTGGGAATATGATTCTAATCATATGTTTATTATTGAACCTAAAAATGCATGGACTGTCCAAAGAGGCTCAGGTAAGACTGTAACTTATGCCAATGGATTAACTGCCCAAATATTGGAATGCTATATTTGGACTAATGCAACTACAAAAGTTAGTTTTACTGATTAGAATTTAATTCGTTTAGGGTCAACGAATAGTCGCGATATAATCATAAAAATCATTAAATAGAAGTGGTGTAATACTTATAAGGATTCATCGCTTCTTTTCTAGTCCTACACAATCATGCTGGGTATAAGTAGGGGCTATGGAGAACCGATTAATAACACTACGACATTTTTAGCCTCTTGTTTTTTTTTTTTTTTTAATTTATGCTTAATGCATAAAGAAATAAAAGTAATCGTTTTTTTAATTTAAAAATTATATTTGATTTATAGAATTGAAAGGAACACAAATATGAAAAGAAAAACAAGAAATAGCATTATCGTTTCTTCTTTAGGTGCTATCGCATTAGCGGGCTCTCTTTTAGCGGGCTCAACTTATGCTTTGTTTACCAGTAAAGATGAAGTCAATATTGCAGTCACTTCAGGAAAAGTTGATATAAAAGCCTCTATAAGCGGTCTAAAGACATATTCAGGTGTTGATTTAATAGGTAATCCCGAAACTGATGTTTTAGAAGAGACCACAACTGGCAACTTCACAAACGGTGGGACAGCAAACATTGATGGAAATACACTCACACTAGATAAAATGACGCCAGGAGATAAAGCAACATTTAACATCACAATTACTAATTATAGCAATGTAAATACCAAATATAGGACTATTATAAATAGAACTGAATCTAGCGACTCAACATTATTCAATGCTCTTAAATTCAATATTGGTGGCGTTAATGTTGAAAAAAGTACAATTTGGAAAACTCTTAATGGTGTAGAAGAAACAGGAACTAAAGTGTTAACACACTATGATTGTTCGGTCGAATTACCTTCAGACATAAAAGGCACTGAATATATGGATAAATCTTGTGGAATAACTTATACCGTAGAGGCTATCCAAGGTAACGCTACAACATCAGATGAAAACGCTGTTATGGTAGTCGCTGCAGAAGCATCCGAAAGTATAACAGGTAAGATTAATGCTGAAAATGAGACGACTGAAACAATCTATATAGCGTCTAATGATTCAATATCAGTTGAAACTGAGGCAGAAACACAAAACATCAGTGTTGCTTCCGCTATTGTACCTGAGGGAGCAAAAATAGCATCGGATGCAACTGAATTATCGTTAAATATTTACGAATCTGAAAAACCAGCCAATTTTGAAATTAAAATAGGAGAAAATCAAACTTCTAAAACATTAGAAATAGAAATGAAAGGTTTAGACGATACCAATGAGAAGCCCCTCACTATAAAGACATATATTGGTAAAGGCTTTGAAAATCTTACCTTATATCATAATGATGGTAAGTCTAAAATGACTAAAAAAGATTTGGCAAGTGAAGTAACATCTGATCAAGATTATCACTACGATAGTAAAACCGGATTTCTTACGATAGCAACATCATCTTTTTCTCCATTTACATTTATTTTCGATGCAAAAACTGTTAATACCGCTGAAGAATTTGTATTAGCTTTAGCGGACCAATCGATTAAAAACATTAGACTCGGCACGGATATTGTGATTGCTACAGCAAACTATAATGTTAATAAACGTTTGAACGTTGAAACTGATAATTTAACTATCGATCTTTGTAATAACACTTTAACCGTTTCGAATTGTACTTTAACAATTATTGGTAATAACGTTACGATTACAAACGGCAAAATGATAGCGTCTAAAAGTCCCACCCAAACTAGTGGCAATTATGGAAGCTATACAATGCAAGTTAAAGGTAAAAACACCGCGATTAACGGTATAACCATGATTGGTGGCATCAATGTATGTGGTAATAATTCAGCAAATTCAGTACCCGATGCGGATGTAACAGTTACAGATTGCGATATTACCGCGACTGGTTATTATACGGTTTGTGTACAAGATAATTCTTCTGCACTAATCAAAAATTCTACCCTTACTAGAGGCAATGCTGCATGTTTCTGGATAGAGAAAAAAGGGTATAGTGAAGGTAATGATACACCTGCTCCTGTTGATTCTAAACTTTCATATGAGAAAAGTACGGTAACGATTAATGGTGATGAGCCTCTTTATAATACTGTAGGCGTTGCACCAATCGAATTATGTGAAGAAGGTAACACCTCATGGGCGTATGATCTATATACATTAGAAAAAGCTTTAGATGACGAAAATATAAATACCATCAAACTTAATAAAGATATTAATCTTGAAAAAGCTCTTGAAGTAAATCGTTCTGTCACAATCGACTTTTGTGGCAAGACAGTTAAGGCTTCTAAAGCTATCGAAATTAATACAGGGGATCTAATTTTCAAAGATTCCGCTGAGAGAGCGGGTAAACTAACAAGTAGCAACAGCAAAGGCGTTAGTTTAAAAAACGATAATACGTCATTTGAGCTTAATGACATTACTATTGAATGCACTAGTGGTGACGCTATTAGTTTTGATGAATATAGGAAAGTGGAAAATACTACTATATTAATAAATAGTGGAAAAATAATTGCTAAAACCGCAATTCGAAGTGGCAATGATTACGGTGGAAAAGGACATACTGTTACTATCAATGGTGGCTCAATTGAGTGTGAAGGTTCTTGGTGCGGAATATTCCTTGATAATAACTGCACTTTAACATTCAATAGTTGCGACTATACTATGACAAATGGGAATAGACCTATCTTTGTTGACTGCAAAGATGGTAGAAGCTCTGATAACGTGGAAAGTAGTGTAATAATTAATGATATTAACTTTATCGGAAATAACATAAAAGTTGGAACTGGTAATCCAGATATCATGTATGTAATTACTAAAGATAGTAGCGCTACTGGTGAAAATATACTAATTAATAAGGGTAAGTTTACCGTAGACGGTAACGTTACAGAATATACGACCGCTACATATCCTTATAAAAACAATTAAAAACAAATTAGGGAAACACGTTTTTATTAAATTCTCATATAATTACTCATTATTAAAAAAGGGTTCTCCACACTCACGCTGGGCATAAGTTGGCGTTACGGAGAACCCCTTTTTATCACTTCACACACTTTGAAGTGAGGTGTGAAGTAACAATGAAGTAAAACTTCACAATTACTTCATTTTGTGATATATTATTATTAAATAGAGGTGAAAATATGAAGATTTATGAATTAATACCTGGATTAAACATCGAAGACTATAAAACCGAATTTAAAGGTATTATTCAAGAAGGACCTAAGCCTAATAGTCAAGAGCGATATGAATATGGATGGCTTAAGACTGTCGTGGCTTTTGCTAATAGTGAAGGCGGAACTTTTTATATTGGTGTCGATAATAAAACGCACGATATTTTATCTTTGTCTAATGAGCAAGTTGATAAGATATCACTTATGTTTCAACGTTTGGTTTTAGAGCATGTTGAGCCGCCTATCAATTATAAAATTGAACACATTTCTATTCCACAATCATCACCCCTTCGCTATATTTTAAAGATTGTTATTTTTCGAAGTAAATTTCCGCCTATTTCATTAAAAATAAATGGTATTGCTTCTATTTTTGTTCGTCATTTTGGAAAAACTAGCGCCGCGACTGGTGAAGAAATTAGAAACATGGTAATGAATAATGAATTTGTTAGCTTTGATTTGCTTGAAACAGAAGAAATTTATAATCC
>CAVDWX010000046.1:0-14782 GCA_963612735.1 Gemmiger formicilis
TTATTGTTGTAACCTGAATAAATTAAATAATTATACAAAAACGAAGAAGAAATAATTTTGCCGTTATAATCCGCTAAAGCATATTTGTTATTCAAATTTTTAACAACAAGTTCTTCTTCAATATTATTTACATCGGTAATGGTAATAGATTTATTATTAAAAATAGGAATAAAATTCTTATCCACTAAAGCTTTGATTACATCATTATTTTTAATCAAATAGCGATTATCATTGAGTTTATAAATAACATCATTTTTTTGTTTAATATAAGCGTCTTCAATAACGTGAGTAATCTTTCCTTCCCCTGTCATAATGACATTATAATTAGTGGGAAGGGCGAGATGCTTATTAAGAAGATGAATTTGAATGAATCCACCAATAGAAACATTAGTATTCAAATTGCAAAAAATGGAAGAATACGGCACTTCATTAGTGCGAATAACAGCATAATTAATAGAGGGATAAGAAATAACTCCAGTATTTAAATCAAGTGAGATAAATTTTTGAATTATTTTTTTATCTTCCTTAATCGAACTATCGAAGAAATATTTTTCATCGGTATGAGTTTCCAAAGGCAAAGTATATTGTTTCATCAATAGCAATTTAGAATTACTTAATGCCACTGAAGTTGAATATTCTTTTTCAATAGAAGTAGACCAAAGTTTATCAAAATTTTGGTTGTAACAAGTTACTTCATATGATCCATTAATTAGTTCAGAAGTGGAATAAAAATAGTCAGTGCCAGTAAGTTTTGAAAAATAAACCCCTTCTAAAGTTGGAACTTTTTCTAATAATGTCTCATTTTTTTTCGCTTCGAGAGGAATTTCATTAAAACTAACATTAACTAATGAAAAAGAATCTTCGTTTTTAATAGTTCGTAAATAAAAGTCATGAGAAAATTTATAGCCATTACTCCTATTTGCGGTAAAAATAAGATGACCATAATAATAAGAGTCAGTTTTATTGTAATAAGGTTTATTTTCAGTTAAATAAAAGCTCGATATCTCGGTAGAATCAATAGTAAAACTAGTTGCTAAGAAGAAGTCGATTTCATTGGCGACATAAATATAAGTTTCTAAAGAAGTATCATGTTCTAGAAAACCAACATAATAGGTAAAGGAAAAAGTTTCAATATTATTTAATTCATTATAGCAATTGAATGACGATGTACCCCCATAAATGTCACGAGTTTTATAGAAGTAATCAAAAGAAATCGATTCTTTGCCCGTATTTAAATCATGCAAAACATATTTTGATGTTTCTAAATCTTTAAATATTATATGTCGAGAATCGATGCATTTTTTTATTTCGTTAGTTTTTAAATACAAATTATTAATATTAGTGTCTACTTTTTCATTACTTAAAGTTGTAATTTTAAAATTATTATCATAATTATCTATAACTTCATAATAAGAGGCAAAATCTAAGGACTTTAAAGCGGAAGAAAAATCTTCATTAGAGTCAGAAGAACAAGAAATAGTCGAAAAAACTAGCGTTATCAATAAAGAGAAGCATGTTATATTAATTCTTTTCATTTCAATCTCCATGTAGCAATATAGCTTAATAGTTCTTTATAAGAACAAAATATCATTTTTTAAGGTTAAATAAAAACTCTATTTACTCGGCAATGCTTTCAATAGAGTTAAAGCTAATACAAATTAAAGTTTTACATTATGATAAACGTTTTGAACATCTTGTAGTTCGTCAAGCATATTGCACAAATCATCAAATTTTCGTTTATCATCAGGATCGGTTAATTCAATCTCTTCATTAGGTAAAAATGTCATTTCCGCGACATCAAATTCAGTTATCCCTAATTCATTTAAAACTTCTCTTGCTTTGCCAAATGCACTAGGTTCAACAACAGCTTCGATTTCACCATTATTTTCGGTTACTTCTCTAACATCAACATCAGATAAGATAAGAGTTTCTTCGACTTCATCTCGACTTTTTCCTTTAAAAGCAAAAACTCCAGATTCGGTAAAATTATAAATAGTGGAACCTAAATGGCCACCTTTTTTAGTAATCGCAGTTCTGACCTCGGTTAAAGCTCGATTAGTATTATCGGTTAAACAATCGATAATAAATAATGATCCACCTGGCCCAAAAGCTTCATAACGACATGAGGCATAAGATTCCGCAGAACCTCCTTTTGCCTTCGCTATCGCTCTTTCAATAACATCTTTTGTAACGTGTTGGCCTTTCCATTTTTCAATCGCACTTCTTAATGCAAGGTTGCTATCAGGATCGGGAACCCCACTCTTCGCGGCCATATATATTTCTTTTGAGGCCCTCATAAATAAAGCACTACGTGCGGCAGCTGTCGCAGCCATGGCTTTAGCTCTAACTTCATGTGCTCTTCCCATATTTTATGCACTCCTTATTTTTTTTCGTTTGTTATATTATCACAATTAATATTTATTAATAAAGATTAATTAATAACGTACACTTACTAAAAATAACCCATACGCGGGAGCTTTATACGAAACGATATGTCTCTTATCTTTACTATCTAATAATTCGTCAATAAAAGAAAGAGGTTCTTTAGAAGAAGCTATCTCTACACAAGTTCCAATGATATATCTTACCATGTAGCGCATAAATCCATCTCCATTTAATGTGATAAAAATATTGTTATCATCAGTATTAATTTCAATATCATATATAGTTCTTATAAAATTAGATTCATCGTTTTCTTTAGAAGTAAAATTAGAAAAATCGTGTTTACCAATAAATTTTAAAAGAGCTTTTTTAAATAAACCTAAATCAAAAAAATGATGAATTATCCAAAAGGTATCAAATAAAAATGGATCATCTTCTCCAATATGAATTTGATATCGATATGTTTTCATTTTCGAAGAATATCGCGAATGAAAATCCTCATCTACATATTGAAAAGAATTGATGTGAATATCATTTGGTAGCAAACAATTAGTAGAATATCTTAAGCGTTCTAAACTGACATTAATCTTATCGACATCAAAGTGAAATGTCTGCTCAATAGCGTGCACTCCAGCGTCAGTCCTGCCGCTACCAAAGATATGGACATCAACATTTAAAATCTTTGATAAAACTTTTTCAATTTCATCTTGAATAGTATTTTTATGCTCTTGTTTTTGCCATCCTTGATAAGAGCTCCCTTTATACGAAACAATTCCAAATATACGCATAATTTTTAATTTAAAATCCCACTTTTGCGCCAAAAACGAAATAAATGATGTCAATTTGATGTTGTTTATCAAATATTAATAAAGTTAATAATGAACCAAAAATGATTCCAATAATAATAAAAGCCAAGAGGTCACAGAGATGAAATTTAAGGATGCGATATCTACTTCTTTTCCCTTTTGGATCATAACCTCTTGCTTCCATAGCGTTTGATAATTCTTCACTTCTTTCAATAGAAGAAACAAATAATGGAATAATTAAAGATATGACAGCTTTGAAACGTTTGAATAAACCTCCTCGATTAAAGTCTACACCTCGAGAAGCTTGAGCTTTCATAATTCGATCAGTTTCATCTAATATCGTGGGAATAAATCGAAGTGCAATCGATAAAGTCATCGCCACTTCATGAACTGGAAAATGAAGATATTTTAAAGGCTTCATATACCACTCGAGCCCATAAGTTAAATCCATCGGTTTAGTAGTACTAGTTAGAAGCATCGTAATCGATATCATCATGATAAGTCTTAAAATAATATAGCCACATTGATAAAAAGAATCCCAATACAATTTAAAACCATTATTCCACGCATATAAAACATGGCTATATGTTGGGTTTGGAATAAAGATATAAACAATCATCAAAAAGAGAACTAAAAACCACATCGAAGATAATGATTTAAATAATGAGATGAAATTAATTTTTCCGATAATCATGAAAATTATTAAGATTATAAGAAGCAAAATTGAAATAATAAGAGAAGTAGACCAAAGACTAAATTGTAAAAAGATAGAGACCATTAAAATAATCATTAAAAAGATTTTATTTCGTGGATCAAGACGATGAATGAAAGTGTGATAGGGGCTATATCGGCCAAAAGTTATCTCGTTCATAATTTTAATTAATCACATCAAATAAATCATCGAGTGAGTGGATTGAACTAATATCGATATCCATTCCTTTATCGATGAGGATTTTTGCTAATTTGTATAATGGAGGAACTTCAACTCCGTAATCGCTATCAATATTTTTAAACATTTCAAAAGGAGAACCACTAAAAATCAGCTTGCCATCATGAAGTAAATATACACAATCGCAATATGATAAAACTAAATCCATATCATGGGTAACAAGGATAATGGTTTTACCTTCTTTATGCATTTCTTGAAGTAAGGACATAAGAGATGCTTTCGCGGAATTAGAAAGCCCCGCAGTGGGTTCATCTAAAACCAATATATCAGGAGATAAAGCTAATATCCCAGCGATTGCAACGCGCCGCTTTTCTCCACCTGAGAGTTCAAAAGGAGAACGAGTAAAATATTCTTCTTTTATGCCAACTTTTAATAGAGTTTCCCTAGCAATTTTTAAAGCTTCGTCATCTTTATATCCGTAATTTTTTAAGCCGAAAGCAACATCTTTTTCGACTGTTTCTTCAAAGAGTTGATATTCTGGAAATTGAAAGACTAGACCTAAATGTTTTCTTAATGCTTTTATATTCTTATTTTTTCTTTTTCTATTCCCAATATGAAATTCATCAACAATAACTTCGCCAGAATAAGGGATTAAAAGGGAATTGAGATTTTGCATCAATGTTGATTTGCCACTTCCAGTAGAACCAATGAAAGCTGAAAAAGAATGGTCCTTAATAGATAAAGATATATCGCTAAGTGCCTCCACTTCATTTGGAGTTTTCTTAAGATAATAATAGAAAAGATTTTCTACTTTAATCGGCATATCTTTTCTCCTATTTCTTCTAAAGATTCATTTACATCAATAGCAATATTTAAAGGTAACAATTTTTCTTTTAATTTCATCATGAAGGGAACATCTAAACCTATATCATTTAATAGCTTTTTATTAGAAAAAACTTCATCAGGTTTTCCTTGTAAGACTATTTCACCATCATTTATAACAATGATTTGATCAGATAAATAGGCCTCTTCAACATCGTGAGTAATTGAAATAATAGTTAAATCTTCATTTTCTTTTTTAAGTTTATTAATTAATTCAAAAATTTCTTTTTTTCCTTTTGGGTCAAGCATCGAAGTTGCTTCATCTAAAATAAGTAAAGAAGGTGATAAAGATAATGCTCCAGCCAGAGCAACACGCTGTTTTTGTCCACCAGATAAATAGGATGGTTCCTTATTTAAATAATCAAGCATCCCAACATTTTTAGCCCACTCAAAAACAATTTTTTGCATTTCATTTTGTTTTACGCACCTATTTTCTAAGCCAAAGGCGATATCATCTTCGACTGTGGCTCCGATAAATTGGTTATCAGGATTTTGAAAAACAATAGCAACTTTTTTTCTTATTTCATGGACATTTTTATTATTAAGGGGGAGATTAACAACCTCTATTGAACCACTATCTTTATTAAGCAAGCCAATCAAAAGTTTGGCAAGTGTGGATTTACCAGATCCATTATCTCCAACAATGCTAACATAGCTCCCACTTTCAATATCAAATGAAACATTTCTAAGTGTTTCGCTATTTTTTTGATATGAAAAGCAAAGATTTCTAACTGATACTATTTTCATACGCGTAAGTATACCACATAATGCGTCTACGCGTACTTATGAACTTAGTCTAAAGAAATCAAATTTGTAAATAAATCTTGAATTTTTTTGTAGCTATAATAAATTCTTGACAAGCTCATTTTTAAAATCTTGGCTGTTTCTTTAACTGAAAGCCCATCAATAATCATTAATTCCGCTACTGACTTATCTTTGTTAGACAAAGCCTCATTAGCGTCGATTAATTCCTTAAATTCGTCGATTAAAAATAAAACTCCATAATTTTCATTAAAACCTACATTGTCGCAAAATTCATAACTGTCCTCATCACGAGCGGATGAATCAGTCCCTTCATTAAAAGATTTAGCTTTGAAACACATACCACGCTCCTTAATGGTTTCTTTAAGAAAGTCCCTTATTCCTCGATCCATAATTAAACGTGCAAAATTTCTAAAAATGCCACGTGAAGGATCAAATTTTATAGCATTATAATAAAATGCTTCATCAGCGGCAGTCAATAGTTCATCACGTGACACACCATAACAATTGTTACTATATAGAAAATTATTAACGAGTGTAACTTTCAAAGAATGATATCGACGCCTTAGTTCCAAAAACGCTGAATAATTATCTGCAATAACAAATGAAAGCAAATCTTCATCGCTTAGTGAATTAAAGTTAAACATAAGAGTTACCTCCCTATTATTATATAGAGAGAAACTAACCAATATTTTTAATTTTTGAAATAATTATCGCAAAAGCCACTGATGCATTGAGTGAATTAACATGTCCAAATTGAGGTATTTTAACGATAAAATCGGAATTTTTTAATAAAATAGAAGAAATGCCGTTTCCTTCACTACCAACAATTAAAATAACGGGAAAATTATATTCGATATCATTATAAGAAGTTTTAGCG
Source organism: Gemmiger formicilis (assembly GCA_963612735.1). GTDB lineage: Bacteria > Bacillota_I > Bacilli_A > RFN20 > CAG-826 > CAVDWX01. The sequence goes on from CAVDWX010000046.1 coordinate 6,602, forward strand.
CTTCCATCACTTGAGACAACCCAAAATCCTTTTTCTTTTAAATTTAAAATAGTTTGGTTTAAATTGGTGACTTGAACAACATCGACATAATTAATAGCACCTGCACTACTTTTAGCCACTGTTGCGTTAAGTGGAACTTGATTATGTTTGCTAACAATGACTGCATCAACATCGAAAACATCACATGTTCTTAAAATAGCGCCAAAATTATGCGTATCATTAATGCCATCAAGCACCACTAAAACAGGATTTTTTTTATTTTTAATTTTACTTAATAGATATTCATAATTCTTATATTCGTAATTCTTAATTTCCGCGATGACACCTTGATGGACATTATTATCCGCTAGACGATTAAGTTCGTTAATACTTTTATATTCTATCTTGATTTTTTCTTTATTTAATAGTTCAAGCAAAGACTTATCGGAAAAACCGTTTAAAAGATATATTTTAATGACAATATGGCTTCTTAAAGCTTCTTTGACTGGATTTCTACCATAAATTAAAAGTTTTGATGTATTCATAATTAATCGCTATCTGATGATGAAGTATTTACATTTTTTGCTAAACGGGGATCACGAGGAGGAATTAAAGTAGCGGGGTCCACTGAACCGGTCTTAACTAAAGCAATTTTAGCAAAGCTTGGCCCAATAATTTCCAAGATGACGCAACCAGTTAAAACAATAGTGTAAACAAAATTAATCATCTCATTATTTTCTGGTAATACCATTTGAGCTAAGTTAATTAAGCCGACCGCTACACTAGTAAGAGTTAACATCGTCAAAGTCAAATATAAACGAGTTGATTTATTATACCCAAAGGCTTTGCCCACAAAGTGAAGTGATAAAAATTGTGATCCAGTTCTAAATAAGACAAATAGGATAGCGATGATGACAACCGCTAAATCTTGGAAAGATGAAAAATCTAGTTTTGCACCACTTACAACAAAGAACAAGCACAAAACAGGTGGTAAAAATGCATCTAATTGGAAGAATAAAGCTTCAGATTTTGAAAAGTTATAATAGAAAATGCCAAAAGCCATACAAGGAAGTAATGGAGATACTTTAGCAAGTGGAAGAGCGTTTGAAATAGAAGAATAAGGAATAGAAGATAGAGCCACTAAAATAGTGGAAAATGCGATAGTTAAAATAATTCGAGAATCATTGGTTCTCTTATAGTTATTGAGTTTAGAAAGAATAAAGCCAAATAAAGCTCCAACAGTACAAAAAATCAAATTAGAAATGAGTGGTTTAATCGTTGTATAAATAACTTGACCAGCTTTAATATTTCCCTCAGTATTAAGCCCGCCTAAAACACCAGTAGAGGTTAATCCTAAAACTACTGAGAATAACAATATAGCAATGATATTACAAAATAAGATATTTTGGAAAACAGTCTCCACAAATGGACCCTTGGCTTTATATTGACGAATAATAGAACTTGTCGCAGTTGGAGATATTGTAGCGGCACATGCTCCAATAATAAATGCAGGAGCGACTCCATATGCGCTAGCCTTATTAAAAGCAAGTCCGTAAATCAAGTATGAGATCCCTCCAACAATGACGCCAGTAATCAAAGAAGTGAAAAGTGAAATCAAAAACACTTTAATTCCGGCGCTTTTTAATGAAGAAAACTTAAAATAACGGCCACAAGAGAAAGCAATAAATCCCATAGTGATATCACCAACAAAGCTTAAACCGGCGTAACCAATATATTGATTAGTGGAATTATAACCTTCATATCCAGTCACCATGTAACGAGGCACAACCGCTAATAAAGATGGGCCTAAAATGATACCTAAAATGATATAACCAGTCACATATGGTATCTTGCATAATTTACAAATACGAGAAATCGCAAAGCCTCCGATTAGGGCAATTGCGATGATAATTAAAATCATTGGGATTGGGCCAAGTAGGTTATATACCTTAGACATCCAATCGTAATAAGGTTTGGGTAATATCCCAGTCATAAACAAACCTCCTACTACATTATTTTTCTTTCAATCAAGACTGTCCTCAATTTGTCAGAAAGCGCAAAATCTTTGTTTTGCTTGCTTAATAAATAAGCGGAATATATTTGTTTGTCTTCAGTAGACATTGTTACGTAGTGAATATCTAAGCCAAGTATATTAAACATATCGCTTAGAGTTTTAAAATAATCATTAAGTTTACTTAAATCAGCATCCTTATTTCTAAGTTCTTGATTAGCCAACTTAATTATTTCAAAGAGTTCGCTCAAGGCATTAGATGTATTCAAATCATCCGCGAGAGCTTCTAAAAATGTATTTATATAAAGAGGTTTCCCTATGGATAAATCTATATCATTGCTTTGTAATTTTAAAGATAGTTGGCGATATACCATTTCCATCTTATTTATTTCCTGTTGAGCAGTTTTAATGGTGTCTTCCGTATAGTTAACTGGTTGACGATAATGAGTGGATAAGATAACAAGACGAGTAACAGGCCCACCAAATTCTTCAATCATATCTTTTGCGTAGATAACATTTCCTAACGATTTACTCATTTTAGTATTATTAAAATTGACAAAAGCATTATGCATCCAATATCGAGCGATGTGATTGTGGTGAGTAGCTTCAGCTTGTGCTATTTCATTCTCATGATGTGGAAATTTTAAATCATAGCCACCACCATGAATATCGATTATGTGATCAGGAAAAATTGTATCAATCATGACGCAGCATTCAGTATGCCATCCAGGTCGACCTCTTCCCCAAGGAGAAGGCCAATTAATGCCTTCATTAGTTTTCTTCCATAAAACGAAATCAAGTGGATTCTCTTTATTGGTATTTTCTTCTATGCGAGCGCCAACCATTAAATCTTTGATATTAATGCCGGATAACGTTCCATAATCATCAATTTTAGAAACTCTAAAATAGACGTCATCTCCCTTAACATAGGCGGCGTCCACTTTAATTAACTGTTCGATATATTTAATGATTGAATCGATATATTCAGTTACTTTAGGAGTGATATCAGGCAAACGTGAACCGATAGCGATGGACGTTTTCTTAAATTCATTGATATAAAATTCAGTTAAGTCATGTTCACTCTTATTTTCTTTAATAGCTTCTTTAATAATCTTGTCATCGACATTAGTAAAATTAGAGACATAAGTCACTTTATAACCAACATATTCAAAATATCTTCTAAGGGTATCAAAAACCACAACTGGTCTCATGTTACCGATATGAGGATAATTATAAACAGTCGGCCCACAGACATACATCGAAACTTCATCTTTATGTAAAGGAGTAAATATTTCAATTTTGTTAGTAAAAGAATTATAAATTTTTATTTCCATAAATCGCTCAATTATTTTATTACAAAATTAAACTAATTGTTAGTTTATTTTACTACTAGTATTAAAAACTGATTTGTCTTCATAATCGATAGCTATTAAAAAGGACAATATTGAAATGTTTTATTTTTCAATAAAGAAAATGAGCTAGATTTGAACTAACCCATTTCATTATTTCATTTTGTTAATTGATACCACTATTTTTTAGGATATTGCTCACGATGTTCATCGTAATGGGTGTGAAGCAATGATTCCGCTAATTCGGAGCCTGGCTTAATTAAAAATTCATTATATAAACGTTTGATATCAGGATTATTATGCGATTGACGAATAACGCATCTTTCATCTTCACTATAGAGCACTGAAGCACGTTTAGTTAAGTAAGTGTCCAAAATATCATCATCTTCATTACTTAAGAATAGAGGCTTCACATATGGCTGACCACCACCATTAATACATCCACCAGGACAGCCCATGATTTCAATAAAAGCATATGGTGATGTGCCTTTTTTGATTTGTTCTAATAATGGTTTAGCGTTTTTCATACCAGAAGTAACTGCAATTTTAATAATAGTTCCATTAACATCAATTGAAGCTTCTTTAACGCCTTCTAATCCTCTAACAGATTCAAAATTAATCTTGTCATATTCTTTATTAGTGAGCCAATAATATGCTGTTCGTAAAGCAGCTTCCATAACGCCACCAGTGACTCCAAAAATCACACCAGCGCCACTATATTCACCTAATAAATCATTATCAAATTCTTCTTCTGGTAATTTAGCCCAATTAATGCCACTACGTTTAATTAATTTAGCTAGTTCTCGAGTCGTTAAAACTGCATCAACATCATTTGGCATTTCCTCACGACTTCTTTCATATTTTTTAGCGGTGCAAGGCATAATTGAAACAACAAATATATCTTTTGGATCAATATTATGTTTTTTTGCAAAATAAGATTTAATAATTGCGCCCACCATCATATGAGGAGATTTGCAAGTTGAGACATGAGGAATTAATTCAGGATAATAGTATTCTAAATAATTAATCCATCCTGGCGAGCAAGACGTAATTTGTGGCAAAACCCCATTATTTTTTATTCTTTCGAGTAATTCGTTTGCTTCTTCCATGATGGTTAAGTCCGCTCCAAAATTAGTATCAAAGACTCGATAGAAGCCTAAGCGATGTAAAGCTGCCACCATCTTACCAGTACCAGTTGTGCCAATCTTTTCATTAAATTCTTCAGCAATTGTTGCTCTTACTGCAGGAGCGGTTTGAACTATGACATATTTTCCACTTGCTAAAGCTAAATCAACTTTATCAATTTCACTATGTTCCATTAAAGCACCAGTAGGGCAAACATTAACGCATTGTCCACATTGAATACAAGGAGAGGTCGCAAAACTACGATTTTCAACAGGAGAAACAATAGTGTTAAATCCTCTATTTTCAAATCCAAGAATGCCAATGCCTTGTGCCTCTTTACAGCGAACTATACATCGGCCACACAAAATACATTTGCCAGTATCTCGAATAAGACCTGGAGCTAAAAGATCTAAAGTACGAGGAGTCGTTTCACCCACATACATGCCATCTCTAGCACCCACCATCTTAGAAACTTCTAACAATTCACAATGATAATTTTTATCGCACTGTAAACAATTTTTATGGTGATTAGAAAGAAGAAGTTCAACGCTTGCGCGTCTAGCTTTAATGGCTTTAGGCGAGGAAACAATGATTTCCATGCCTTCACTAACAGGATAAGCGCAAGAGGCCACTAATCCACGAGCGCCTTTTACTTCTACTAGACATACTCGACAACTCGCTAAAGAACATTTCCCATGATTAAATGCACATAAAGAAGGTATGACATAGCCACATTTTCTGGCTGCTTCAAGAATTGTTAATCCTGATTCAACTTGATAATCCTTACCATCAATTTTAATATTAATTAACGCCATGATATTGCCCTCCTATTTTTTAATGATTGCACCAAATCGACAACTAGAAATACAGGCGCCACATTTAATACATTTATTTTGATCGATAACGAATGGTTCTTTACCAACAACACCACTAATGCAACTAACAGGACAATTTCTTGAACATAGCGAGCATTTTCGACATTTTTCAGGAATGATATAGTAATGCATTAATGATTTACATACATGAGCGGGGCATCGTTTTTCAACGACGTGAGCGATGTATTCATCTTCAAAGGCTGCCATAGTGGAAAGAATGGGATTAGGAGCGGTTTGACCTAATCCACAAAGGGAATTAGATTTAATAACTTCCGCTAAAGATTTAAGTTCATGTAAATCTTCCATGGTTCCTTGACCATGTGTGATCTTTGTCAATATTTCTAAACAACGTTTAGTGCCAATACGGCAAGGTGAACATTTTCCGCAGGATTCATCACAAATAAAAGTCATATAGAATTTAGCAACATCTACCATACAGTTATCTTCATCCATGACAATAGCGCCACCGCTTCCCATCATCGAACCACGTGCAATAAGTGAGCCGTAATCAATAGGTGTATCCAAGTCTTTTTCAGTTAGACAGCCTCCAGAAGGTCCGCCAGTTTGGATGGCTTTAAACTTTTTACCATTTGGAATTCCACCACCAATATCAAAAATTAATTGTCTTAATGTTGTTCCCATTGGGACTTCCACTAAGCCAACATTATTAACTTTTCCTCCTAAAGCGAAAACTTTAGTACCTTTGCTATCATCGGTACCAAACGAAGCATAATGTTCAGCTCCTTCGCGGATGATATAAGGTACATTTGCGAGTGTTTCAACATTATTAATAACAGAAGGTTTCCCCCATAATCCCTTAACGGCTGGGAAAGGTGGACGAGGACGCGGCATACCACGTTTGCCTTCAATAGAGTTTAATAAAGCTGTTTCTTCTCCACAAACAAAAGCACCAGCTCCCAATCTAATATGACATCTAAAAGAAAAGTCAGTCCCTAAAATATTATCGCCTAATAAACCCGCTTCTTCACATTGTTTAATTGCTATTTTAAGTCTTTCAACAGCAACAGGATATTCCGCTCTGATGTAGAAATATCCATTTTTAGCGCCAATTGCATAACCCGCAATCATCATACCTTCGATGACATTGATAGGGTTACCTTCGATGATAGAACGATCCATGAATGCACCAGGATCGCCTTCATCACCATTGCAAATCATATATTTGTCTTCACTATCCACATTATAAGCAAATTGCCATTTTCTCCCAGTGGGGAAACCAGCTCCGCCTCTTCCTCTTAAACCACTTTTAAGAACTTCATCGATGACTTCTTGTCGGCTCATATGAAGTGCTTTATTTAACGCTAAGAAAGAGCCATCACCTAATGCTTCATCTAAATCTTCTGGATTGATTTGATCATTACCGCGTAAGGCAATATCTCTTTTTTGTAGACGATAGAAATTAATTTCAGATTGTCTTCTAACTTTTTCTTTTGTGACAGGGTCGACAAACAACAATCTTTCAACAATTTCTCCACCTAAAATATCTTTTTCAAAAATTTCTTCAGCATCATTTACATTAACTTTGGTATATAAAGTTTCGTCAGGGAAAATCTTAACAAATGGACCTTGTGAACAAAAACCAAAGCATCCAACCACATTAGCGCTCACTTTATCTTCAACGCCATTTTCCTTGATAAGTTGTTGGAATCTAGTCAAAATCGCATGACTATCACTAGATAAACAGCCAGTACCACCGCAAACAACAATCGCTTTTTTGCCATCTTTCGCGTGGAATTTTTTGTCTAAGCAAGATGCACAGGATTCGACACGTTTGATCAATTCATCGCTATTTTTAATTTTTATCATTATGCATTGGCCTCCTTATCTTTATATTCACGAATAATTCCAGCAACTGCATCAGATTTCACCATTGGATAAACCTTTCCATTAATAGAAACAGCAGGAGCAATAGCGCATGCTCCAACACAACGTAAAACATCTAAAGTAAACAAACCATCTTCAGTTGTTTCTCCAGGTTTAATTCCTAATAATTCAGAAAATTTATCAACAATAAGCTGTGAACCTTTGACATAACAAGCTGTGCCAAGGCAAACACCAATAACATATTTTCCTTTTGGGGTTAATGAGAAAAACGAATAAAAAGTAACAACGCCATAAATTTCAGAAACAGGAATACCAGTTAAATCTGAAACTAATTCTTGAACTTCAAGTGGAATATAACCATATTCTCTTTGAATATCACTTAGAATCATCATTAATGGTGTTGTTTCATTTTTATAGCGTTCGACAATTTCGCTGATTTGTTTAACAGCGGACATCTGTAAATGCGCCATAAATTCCTCCTAAGATTTGAGTTACAAACAATAAAATAATTTTAAATGTTGATCGTTATATTTACAATATAGATTTTGCCTAACTAGAACGTTTTAGATTGATAGATAATAAACAAAAAGAGCAGTTTTAATCTTTTTTTTCAAACTATCAAGATAAAAAGAAAAATAATAAAACAGTAATGTTAAAACTTTATTGTTCTCATTATATCCATATTGATTAGATGAAATTTTGATTTTTAAATCGTTCTTATTATGAAATCTAAACTCAGTTATTGAATTTAATTTATTTCTACCGCGTTTTACATCAATAGTAACGATAGAATTATCAATATTAATTAAAAATTCAAATTTAGAATTCATCTTACCTTTCCAATAAAATAAATGGAAACCTCGAGCCACTAATTCAATTAAACAATTCCCAACGACTTCCCCTATACAATTGGATTGATCGCGACCATTTTTAAATCAAACGACATTTTATCAAGAAAAAAGTTCCAATTTTGGTTCTTTTTTTCTTGCATTTTTGA
>CAVDWX010000047.1:0-28991 GCA_963612735.1 Gemmiger formicilis
AACGAGGGGGATAATCCACCGGGATAATCCTCCCCGTTTGATTGTGTAGTTTTTATGTAGTTCCGCCACAATCCCCCGATTATACCCCGCGTGATTGTGGAGAACCTTCTTTTTTTATTTATGAGTTAACATAAAATTAAAATATCTTATTTGTTAATAGAGTGTTTTTTTATATGATGATAGCAATATATTATTTAATATATGTTAGTAGTTCATTATCATCATAGAAGTCGGAATAAGGGATTATGATATCTGGCTCAATTCCATATTCAATAGAACTATAATTATTATTTCTAGTGGTGTTATAGCTAGAGATAGTAATAGCGCTTCCATCACTTAATAATAAGGGAATAACACTACACATTCCTCCACCAGTAGTTTCTCCAATTATTGTAGCGATACCCATATCTTTAGCAATGCTAGTAAAGTAATTAGCAGCGGAGAATGAATTCCCACTGGTGAGAATATAGAAGTTATAGTCATTATTAATGGTTTGGTCGATATCGATACTATAAGATATCCTTTGATTTTGAGCATTGATTAAGTCTTTATAGTATAGATTGATATCGTTATTAGTGAGATATCCTAATACTCTTATCATTGCTCCAATATTGCCTCCTCCGTTTAAGGAGATATCAATGATGATATTTTTTACATTTCTATACGAATTAATAATTTTTAAATCATGATTCATTTGAAAATAGGAATCATATAGATAAGCAGTTTCTAGAACATTACCTTCATCATCATATAATTCTTTATTACTTCCAGTTTTAAATGAATTTAAAGTAATAATCGCCGTATCATCTTTAATTCTTACTTCACTAGATAAATCACCTCTATATTGCTTTAAAGTATTTCTTAATGAATAATAGTTATTCCATCTTTCTCCACATTCATCTAATGAATATGGGAAGCTATTATCATATTCGCTATACATAGATAACGCGTCCACGCGCGAATGGAGTTCATCGATATCTTGAAGGATGAATTTTTTTAATCCTTCATTATTGTCATTCGCATTTACGGATTTTAATAATGTTTGGATATCTTTTGAGATATAGTCTCTTGTTTTGGTGATTTTCTTTTCTTCTTTTAATCCATAAAAATAATCAAAAACAAAACATAATGAATTATAAGCGTATTCTCTTTCTTCGCTGGTTTGAATCTTATTATTTAATTTAGATTTATAGATTAATTCATAATATTCATCGCTAGTACTCATTTCTCCATAATATCCATAATATTCTTCCCCGTTATAAAATAAGTTATACATATTTGGAGATAAAAAGATGGCATTAAAGATAAATAAAGGCATTAAGCATTTCTTTTGATAATAAAGAATATCAAAGCCGTATTCTTTTATATTAAAGGTGATGCCACTTGGATTATCAATTTCATAATCTTTTAAGGAGAGATAAGAATTATAAGATGTAGTACTTATTGATTTAAGTAGAGCGTTAACCATATTAAAATCATTCGTCTTAATGGTGTCGTTAGCGTAATTTATATACATCTTATAATATGGATAACCTTGATAATATTTTGTTACGGTAAAAGTATTGACCAATGTATTTAATGTGACACTGATTGAAGAACTATCAAATAAACCGTCTAAAGTATTGATCGTATCACTTACATCGATATATGGAATACTACTTCCATTTGGAAAATAGGTTTTAATATTTGAGGCCTCGATATTATAGCCACCAGATAGTTCGTTAAAAGTCACTACTTTTATTTCCATTGTTCCTTTATATTCATTCGTTGTACAACTAACGAGTAGTAGTGGAGTTATTAATAGCAGGAATGGGAATTTAATATGTTTCATATGTTTTACCTTCTTTATTTTCTAGATAAAATTATATTCTTAAAATATTGGTTCTCCCAAATTGTTTCATTATTCATAACATTAAAAAAACGGATTAATAAGACATTATCCGTTAAATTCATTGGTGGTGCCCCCTGCCAGAATCGAACTAGCAATAAATCCTTACCATGGATTCGTTATACCACTTAACTAAGGGGGCGAAACCTTTTAAATTATATGCTTAAAAGCATCTTTATTTCAATAGCGGATTATCTAACTTTAATTATCCGCTAGTGAACAATTTTATAAAATTATTTATTTTTATAATAAACAAGCAATTATTCATATCAAAGATATGATGTTAATGAAGTAAACGTTTAGTTGAGTGAAAAGTAAACAAATAAGTTAGCAATTCAACTTTTTGGTGCTATATTTTATGTAATCGTTTAATTAGGATGATAATAGAAAGAAGGACAAAAATGATGGAAACATTCGGACAACGATTAGCGCGCATTAGAAAAGAAAAGGAACTCACGCAAAACGATTTAGCGGATTATTTATCTATCTCTCCTCAAGCGATTAGCAAATGGGAAAGTGATCTCACCTCCCCTGATTTAGACACTATTATTAAATTGGCTAACCTTTTTAATATGAGCACTGATGAACTACTTGGTAATAAGCAATCTAGAACTGAGTTTATTCCTCATCAAAGCAAGAAAGATATTAATAAGATGATGTTTAAAATCATTGTTAAGAATGGTGCCGGAGATAATGTTAATATAAATCTTCCCCTAGGCGCCGTTAAAATTCTTGCTAAAAGTAAAGCGGCGAGTTTTGTTTTAAATAATAAAGCTCTCGAAGGTGTTGACTTTAAAGCCCTAATTGAACTTGTCGAATCGGGAGTGGTAGGAGAACTTTTAAGCATCGACTCCGCTGATGGGGGAAAGGTTATTGTTAAGTTTGAATAATATTTATTATCGACATCTAGCAATAAAAAAGTGTTGCTTTATCTTCTCTTTAGTGTAAAAATTAACAACGTCTTCATCTAGGAGCTAAAAGGAGGTGGAAACATGCCCAAAATTGTCGTTAGAGAAAATGAATCATTAGACGATGCTCTTCGCAGATTTAAACGCCAAGTCAATAAGGCTGGTACCATCCAAGAAGCTCGTCGAAGAGAATTCTATTTAAAACCTGGCTTAAAACGTAAACTTAAGAGTGAAAATGCCAGACGTAAAAATCGCAAATAACAAGGTGTTTTAAAACCTTGTTTTTTGTTAGCCTTAAGATGCTTTAATCAACTTTAGCCAGATTATATATATAAAGTGTATTAAATATGATACATTATTGATGATATGTGTTCGTTTTTATTTCGATGGTTTATTAAGCTGACAGGCTTACTTCCAGCTTATCTATTTTTAAAACCACGAGTTTATTATTCTTCTAAAAAAGCTAAGAAGAGTTATCACCATATTAAAGACGGAGCCATTATTATTGCTAACCATACTTCGATATATGATTATTATCTTTTAATATTCACTAAATTATTTAGGACTATTCATACAGTCGTTGGAGAACTCGTTTATAAAAATAAATTTATGTATTTTATGAACTGGGCGATGGGAAATATCAAAGTGGATAGGAATGTGACCTCTTTATCTACTTTAGAGCAATGTTTATTTCTACTTAAAAAGAAAAAAATAGTGGCGATTTTCCCTGAAGGGCATATTGAAGATAATATTGGTAAAATCGAAAACTTTAAAGAAGGAGCTATCTTACTTGCACTCCAAAGCGGTAAACCAATTATTCCTATCTACATTAAAGGACGATACGGCCTTTTCAAAAGAGCACGGATGAATGTAGGTGAACCTATTTATGTATCGAGTTTATTAAATAATAGTGAAACAAGTAAGGAAGATATATCTAAAATGTGCTTATTGTTAAAAAATAAGGTTAAAGATTTAGGTAAACAAGAAAAGATTTTTGAAAAATATAAAACCCAAAACTTATTTGCGTTTCAATTTTGGTTTCAAGATTTGACACGATTTACTTCTATTTTTTCTTTCCCTCTTGTTTATCCAACCATCGTTCATAAGATAGGCGATAAAAAGAAAATTAGTTTTAACGTCAAAGATAATGCATTGCTTGTGAGCACTCATAAAACATTTGTGGATCCAATCGATTTACATATGAAGTTTTTAAGTCGAAGAATTCACGTCATCGCCGCTGAAGAATTATATGATAAGAAAAATGGACCTTTCTCATGGATTTTAAATCATACTGGATGTATTAAATATCGCCGTATCTCCCATTCTGCTGTCGATATATCATCCTTTGTCAGTGCTTTAGATATTTTGGATGGAGGTGGAGTGGTGGCTCTTTATCCTGAAGGACATCTATTTAAAGGGGAGGGCATTGATTCTTTTCATGCAGGAGCGGCTTTACTGGCTTTATTGACTCACACTAAAATATATCCATACGTTTATTTAACAAAACTGAAATTATTTCGTTTTGCTCATGTCGTTATTGGTGAACCAATTGATGTATATGATTATGTTGATATGAAGGAAAATATCAATATTGATGTGGTTAATCGCATTAACGCTATTATTGAAGAGAAGATGAAATATTTATATAACGAAGGTAATAAATTGATAAGGAGGAAATTAGATGCTTAATTCAACTACTTATTATCGTGATTTATTTTGGAATAAAGAAGATTTTGATAAACTCAAATTATATGATAATATCACACTTTTATTAGATGATGTCGTAAATAAATTTAAAGACTATATCGCTTTAAGATGGAAGGAAAAAGAAGTTACTTATTTTGATTTTAATGAGGATGTTGGAAAACTTAGACATTTATTAATCGATAAAGGCATTAAAAATGGTGACCATATCGGACTGATGTTTAGAAATGAATACGATTTTGTTGTTTCCTTTTTTGCAGCAGTGACCTTAGGCGCTGTCGCTGCGGTCATACCTTCTAATTTAGCGAGTGAAGCAATTAACGGTCTCATTCATAAATTTGATTTAAAGATGATTATTTATAATGAAGACGCTAAAGAAAATATGAAGGAAGTAAATAGTGTTATTACACTTTCTAATGATGATTTACATAACCTTGATTTAAGTTATCTTTCTGGAGATATCTCTCTAGATAAAAACACTCCAGCCTGCATTGTTTTTACAGGTGGGACGACCGGTTCACCAAAAGGAGCACTTCTCTCGCACCGTAATTTAACACGTGGCGCTCTTAACGGATGTTATGTTTGTGGTAAAATCTTCCATTTAAAATATGTTTCATTAATACCATTTACCCATGTCTTTGGATTAGTGAAAAATTTATTATCTAATTTTGTAAGCGGCTCATCTTTATATATGATTAAAGAACCAAGTAGCTTTATTAAAGAAATGAACATCGCTAAACCTGAGGTAATGGTTTTAACCCCCGCTTTAGCGCGTTTGGTTTTAAATATTATCAATATGTACGGTAAAGACGTCTTTGGACCTAATTTTAAAGACATCATTGCCGGAGGTGCCGCTGTCCCTCCTGAACTCATTCTTTCGTTTAAAGAAATTGGAATTAGAGTTTCTCCTGGATATGGACTAACCGAATCGGCTAATCTAGTTTCAGGAAATGGTTCTTCTTTTGATAAACCTAGTTCTGTTGGCATTATTTATCCCGAACAAGAAGTTAAGATTGTTGACGGCGAGATTATAATTAAAGGCGATAATATTTTTCTAGGCTATTATAATGATCCTATTAGCACTAATAAGGTACTCATCGATGGATGGCTGCATACAGGAGACTTAGGGCGTTTTGATGAAGAAGGATATCTTTATATCATTGGAAGAAAAAATAATCTTATAGTCCTTCCAAGTGGGTTAAAAGTTTCTCCAGAAGAAACCGAAGCGGTAATCAATCGTTTCCCCTATATAAACGATAATGTTATTTATTACGATAAAGTTAAATCAATTTTAGTCGCGGAGATATATCCTAATTTCCAAGCTATTGCCATGAATAATGTTTCAAATCACGAAGATTTAATTAAAAATTATGTTTTTAATGAAGTGAATAATAGTTTAGAAAATCACGCTAAAATTGGAGAAGTTATATTTAGAAAGGAAGATTTTCTCCGCTCACCAGCCATGAAAATTATACGGGAACATTAAATGGATAATGAAAAATTATTAATCGAATTAAAAGATATCTTGAAGGTTATCTGCCCTAATAAAGAAATCGATTATGATAAGGTCGATGAGGAGAGCTTATTATTAGAAGATTTACATTTTGATTCGATTACTTTATTAATGATGGCTATTGCTATTGAAAGAGAATACGATGTTGAGATTTTACAGCTTGATGCGACCTCGTTTAAGAAGGTCAAAGATGTGATTGATTACGTAAAAGAAAGGATATAAGTATGGAAGTGACGTTAAGTAGAAGTGAAGGGAAAAAGGTTATTTCCCTTAACAAGAAGTGGAAGGAAGTGCTCTATGCCTTTTCTGGCTTCGGCCCAAATTTTTTAATGGTTCTAATGGGTGCTTATTATAGCGATGCAGTTAATCCTACAGCGATGGGAGATGGAGGAAGTCAAGCTGGACAAGTCATCACTGGATTTTGTCTTGTCTTTCCTGTTTTATTTTCAGTGTTAATGATATTAGGTAAGATTTTTGATGGCGTTATCGACATTCCTTTTGCTTCCATTACTGATAATTTAAATACTAAATGGGGGAGAAGAAGACCGCCTATTGCCATATGTTTTATTCCAATGGTTCTTTCTTTTGCTCTATGTTGGGTGCCTTTATTTAGAAGCTTTCCTATAAGCGTTGGGGAACAAGTCGGTAATACTATTTGGTTTATCTTTTGGGCCTTAATCTTTTTTGCTACCTATACGATGTGTTTAATTGCTTTTTATGGTTCGTTATCAAATGTATGTGTTAATGAATCGCAAAGACTCCGCGTTTCTTCTTTTAAATCATTTTTTGACACTATTTCATATTGTCTCGTCTATGCTTTAGTGCCTCTCATTCTTCAAGGGTTAAGTAAAGGTTTAGGCTGGGGAATTGACAAATTCGTGTTCCTTTCTCTTCCATTGATGTTTACGATGATTATTCCTTTATTCATGATTAAGGAAGGCAAGAAATATGGTTATCCTGAAAATGAAGGAAAAGAAGAAAACGTTAAAATTAAATTAGGTGAGTCGTTTAAAATCACTTTCAAAAATCCGATATTTAAACGTTGGTTAGTAGTCAATTGTTGTTCATTTTTTGGCTTGCAAATGTTTTTAGTGGCGATGAACGCGATGATTATTGGTGGGATGGGCTTTAATGGCTTAGAAATGGCACTTGCTAATACGTGTGCTTTTGCTCCTGTTCCCATCATGCTTTATTTATTTAATAAACTAAAGAATAAAAAGGGTATTAGATTTGCTTATCAAACTTGTTTATTGACCTTTTCTTTATCTATTATGTCATTTTTCTTTGGCTCCACCTTTATTTGTGGAACTAGTAATAAAACTATTCAACTCATCATCGCCTGTTGTGGTGGGGTTCTTGGAAGTTGGTCAATTGGATCATTTTTCATGATGCCTTATTTAGTACCAGCTCAGATTTCATCTGTCGAAGAAAAATTATTAGGTAAAAACCACAGCGCTATGTATTTTGCCGCTCAAGCATTTACTACTTCTGTCGTCGGTGCGGTCGCTTCCTATGGGGTTTATGATATTTTAAAAAATATATTTATCACTAAAGATTTTAAAATGGTGTGGAATACGGAAGTAGGCGGTTATGATGACGCGCTTCACTACGTCGCAAATGAATTGCTTCACATCGACGCTTCTAACGTATTTAATTTTGGAACTCTCATTGTTCCTTTTATCGTCGCAATTATGTGTATTATTGGCTTTATCTTCGCTTTTAAAATGCCCAAAGATTACACACCTAAGATTGTCGCTAATGAACTTAAACGTTTTTATCCTCAAATTAGCCTTAGCAATATATCGAGCGTCGAAGATGAATCAATTGAAGAAAAAGGTGAAATTATTTTTGTTCAAATCGCTCTATTTGTCCTTTCAGGCGGAATATTTGGCTTTATTTGGTTAGCTATTTTGCTTTCTAATAAAATATTTAAAGAAAAAATAGCTTTAAAGACCATTCAAGGAATCTTATCGTCTCTAGTTCCTTTCTTTGGTATTTATGTTTTGTTTAATATTTATAAGTCGTTATCTAAGGATGCTGCTCAAAAGGGTGTATCGCTTAAAGATCATCGCTTAATCTATTTATTATCTTCTCTCATTCTTCCTATTTTACCGCTTAATTTTATTACTCTTTCTTTCTTACAAAAAGATGTCAATAAAGTCTTAAAAGGTTATTAATATTATTTTTTTGAATTATTGGGTGAACTATGTTCACCCTTTTCGTTTTCGACGGCTACCATCTTGCATTCTATCCTCGATTGCGTTAATATTCTTAACGACATCGCGGGATAGAGCAGTCTGGTAGCTCGTCGGGCCCATAACCCGGAGGTCGGATGGTTCAAATCCTCCTCCCGCAACCAAAATTCAAAAAAAGGCATCATATCGATGCTTTTTTTCTACCATCCGACTTCCTAGGGTTATGTGTCTAATTCCTCAAGCCTTAAAATTAAGAAGTCATAAGGTGAGATTGTTGCTATAATAGATGAGGCTATATCCAAATATGAAAATTGATTTTTATCCATGTTTCCAATATCTAAATAATTTCAATAATATCTATTTTTATTCTGACCCTCATTTTAACGATAAGACCGTCAATGAATTTAGAAAAGATTATATTGGAGACGAAGAGCAAATTAAAAGAATCAATTCTAAGGTTGGAAAAAAAGATGTCTTATTTATTCTTGGCGATATTGGAGATATTTCTTTTATTGAAAAGATTAGAGGCTACAAGATTCTAATTACTGGTAACCACGATAAAGGAAAGACCACTTATTTAAAAAGCGAGGAACATCCTAAATTATTTGACGAAGTGTATGATGGAGTGGTTGCTTTAAATGAAAAAATACTCATCTCACATGAACAGGTCTTTCTTCCCTTTATGTTTAATATTCACGGACACGATCATTCTCATTCTCATAGCGATGAATTTCATCTCAATGTGTGTGCTGAACATATCGATTATCAACCCATAAGTTTAAAAGAGCTAATCGCCAGAGGCACATTTAAAAATATTGAATCTATTCATCGATTCGCTATCGATAGGGCAATTGAAAGACTAAAGTGTCAAGAAAATACTACCGCTGATGAAAATGATAACGATTAGTGACTAACCATCGTATTTTTCTTGTACATAATCTAAATCGCTTTGTATTGTAGGCCAATAGACATCCACTTTGTGGCGTGATTCTTCATCTTTAATTTCTTTATCGGTATATCGCGCATGTGGCCGAAATAGAAAAGGTCCGATATGTAAAGCTTCAATATAGCCGTATGTTTTTCTATTTAGCCATTTATTTATTTGTGTTTTAGAAGCAAATGTTCCAAGTTTATAAGTTCCAAGATATATATAATCAGCGCTTTGATTATTTTCATCAGTTCCCACGAATAAGATTCGATTCGCAAAAGCCGTGATCAGTTCATAATTTGAATTCAATTCAATATTAGCTTCTTTAATTTCTTTTTCTAATTTATATCTTACTTCCGTGTAATTAAACCGCTTTTCTCCACTTCCATCCATAGTTCCATCTCCGTATTGATATAACAAAATAGTTTTTTGTGTTTTTTTCGAGACACCATATTTTCTTAAAAAAAGAATAAATGATTTAATTCCCTCTTGGTGAACAGTCGTTGCTCGTCCTGACTTCATTGAAACAAAATGTAACTCACCTAAATATTCAATAAAAAAATCAGGTTTGATAAAGCCTTCTATTTTTTGGGCGTGGAATTCAATGTCTTTTTCCACTAAACCGTACATTTCTTCAAGGAAAAATATGATGTTTTTATTCATTTCATCAATAGTTTTTCCATTAATTAATTTAATCATTTTGTCTTCATTTAATAGGCCGCGATTTTTGTGCATAATAAATATCCTCCTATTTATATATAGGAAAGAAATGACTCATTTTTTTAAAAAATCATAAAATTTCTCATTTATATTTTTTGTTTTAAAAATAGGGCGTTCTACTTTTCAAAGATTTATTTTTATCACATAATTAAATAAGGAGGTAAAAATCATGGAATTAAAAGGTTCTCGAACTGAACAAAATTTACAAATCGCCTTTGCTGGCGAATCACAAGCACGCAACAAATATACTTATTACGCTAATAGAGCGAAAAAGGAAGGATATGAACAAATCGCCGCTATCTTTTTAGAAACTGCTGAAAACGAAAAAGAACACGCTGAAATATGGTTCAAATATTTACACGGTGGAACTGTTCCAACTACTGCTGAAAACTTATTAGACGCCGCTGATGGAGAAAATTACGAATGGACCGACATGTATAAGCATATGGCGGAAGTCGCTCGTGAAGAAGGCTTCTTAGAAATCGCTGCCAAATTCGAATTAGTGGCTAAAATCGAAGCTGAACACGAAGAAAGATATCGTAAACTTTTAGAAAACGTTAAAGAAGGCAAAGTCTTTATCGCTGAAGACGTCGTTGTATGGAAATGTCGCAATTGTGGACATATTCATGTTGGTAAAGTCGCTCCTAAAGTCTGTCCAACTTGCAATCACGCTCAATCATATTTTGAGTTAAGATGCAAGAATTATTAATCATATTTTAAACACAAATTATTAAGCCCACATCGGGCTTTTTAATTTGCTCATACTTTTTTCAAATCCTTGTGTCGCCCTTATTCGATTCTAGACAAATAAAAATGATACCGAAGTATCATATTTGTCTATGGTGGCCCAAGCCAGAATCGAACTGGCGACACAAGGATTTTCAGTCCTTTGCTCTACCAACTGAGCTATCGGGCCTTGTAGGTTTTAAATGGCGGACTATTTGACAATTCAAATAGTAGATCATTAATTTAATAAAATGGCGGACCATATGGGAATCGAACCCACGGTCTTCTCCGTGACAGGGAGACATGTTAACCGCTACACCAATGGTCCGCATCGCACTACGTGCTCATTTATTATCAAAGAAAACGAAAGTAAAAGCAACAACAAAAATGCATGAATAGCAATTATTTTATTTTTCCGCCATTTAAAAGGCCTAAAAAGGCCCTCTCATTTGGTAGAGTAAAGGAATGAAAACCAAATCTTTAAAGCTCTTCCCTCCTTTTTAGCTTTAGATAGATATAGATTATTGATCGACTATTCATTTATAATGAGCCCGTGGAAACTAAAGGTAAAAAAATTCAAAAATTCTTTATCGATACATTAAACGGGATGGCTCATGGCTTATTCGCTACTTTAATTATTGGCACTATCTTTTCTTCAATTGGTCAACTTTTTTTACTTGGAAAAGGAAATGCTTTCTGCGACTTTATGTTTAATATCATTGGGAGTGGTAAGGTTGGAATCTCCTATATCCTTCAATGTTTAACAGGAGCGGGAATTGGAATTGGCATTGCTTTAGCGCTTAAATTTTCACCTTTAAAAACTATCGCTTTAGCAGCCGTAGGAGAAATTAGTGCTTATTTTTCTTTAACAACTCGATATGTCGACGACGGAAATATATCTTATAAATTTCAAATTGGAGACCCATTAACCATTTATATAGTGTGTATCTTAACCGCCTTATTGATGATGTTAGTCTTAAAAAAGAAAACATCGATTGATATCTTGCTCATTCCTCTTTTTACTATTACAGTAGGCAGTATATTCGCATATTTAATTAGATACCCTGCCATATATGTCACATTTGGAGTCCAATGGTTAATTAATATCTCCACAGAAGCAATACCCTTTGTCATGGGGATAGTTGTTTCGGTGCTGATGGGGATGGCTCTGACCGCTCCGATAAGTAGCGCCGCCATTGCGGCAATGATATTTACCTTTTCTAATGGGGAAACTAATACTGGTTTAGCCATTGCAAGTGGAGCGGCGATAGTGGGGTGCTGTACCCAAATGGTGGGATTTGCTATCCAATCAAGAAAAGATAACCCTTTAGGCATAGTTATTTCTATTGGACTAGGAACCTCCATGCTCCAATTTAAAAATATCCTTAAAAAACCAGTTGTTTGGCTTCCTACTATTATGGTTAGTGCTATTTTAGGACCGATTTCTACTTGTTTTTTAAAACTGGTATGTGAGGGCGCTTCGGCAGGAATGGGAACGGCTGGTTTAGTGGGAATCATTGGTATTATTTCTTCTATGGGCTATAATTCGTGGCAAGCTTGGGTAGGAATAGCCTCGTTATGCATTATTGGACCGATATTACTCACATGGCTAATCGATATTATATTTAGAAAATTAGGATGGATAAAAAAAGGAGATTTAACGGTTTAATCTCCTCTTATTGATTAATAAGTTATTTGTTATAAAAGTTTAATATATCGAGATAGACTTTATTTTTTTCAAGTTCATTTAATATCTCATGTCTCATCATTTTATAGGTGATAACATTGATATTTTTATAGCCAGCTTTCATTAATGTCTTATAGGAATCATTTCTTCCTTTTTCTCCACCAGTACAAGGATCATCCTCGCCTGATATTAGTAATATAGGAGTTAAGGGTAAGACATTGCTATAGCGTTTCACTTTATGCATCCCTTTAACTAAATTAAATAAATCGCGATACGCAGAAATAGTAAAACCAAAACCACATAAAGGATCATTTAAATAATCATTAACATTATCTTCATTATAAGTAAGCCAATCTACATTTGATTTTCGACTTTTTACTTTTCGAGAAAATGAGCCTGTTACTAAACTTGTTAAGAAGTTAGATTTTTGATATGGGCCTTTGAAAAACTGAATGACATCAGCAATAAATATACCAAATCCAGCCGCCTTTTGATAATTTGGATATCCACTCAAACAAATTTTAGAATAGTTATGTCCTTCTTTTTGAATGAGGTTTCTTGAAATAATAGTTCCCATCGAATGGGCAAATAGATAAATAGGCAATGAAGCAAATCTTTGTTTTATATAATTTAAAATAGTGACTTGATCATTAAGCAAATGTTCATGCCCATTTCTTTCTTTAAAAAATCCTCTTTTCGTCGCGCTTTTTCCATGCCCTCGCATGTCGCTAGATAAAACGGTGTAACCATTATCATTTAAAAAGAAAATGAAATCTTCATATCGCTCTTGATGTTCTTCCATCCCATGAATTAATTGTATAACCGCTTTGGCGTTTTTAACTTCAAATAGATGAACATCTAATTCGTATCCGTCAGTGGATTTTATAACGATCTTTTCCATACTTAATTCCTTATTAACGCCGCTTCGTTTTTCTTTAATACATTATCTTTTCCGGATGTAAATATGACTTCATTTTCTAATTCTAAATCGTTATCTGAGAAATTAATGATTAATTTAGTGTCACCCCGATTAATTATGATAATTTTATTATCTTCTTGAATTTCAAATATATCGGAAGTTAAAGATGGTATTGATTTTCTTAACTTAATTACTTGTTTAATGTAATTTAATAATGAATTTTCATCATTAATCGCATCTTCTACATTAACATTGTTTTCTTTATCTATTGGTAAATATAATTCATTATCCGTTGTTGAAAAACCATAATTTTTATTTTTATTCCACTGCATTGGTGTTCGATCACCAGTTCTTTGAAAACCTCCATCTTTACTGTCTAAATTGAGATGTTTCATCATGATTTCATCACCATAATATAAAAAGGGAATTCCAGGTAAGGTATAAAGCATGAGATAAAAAGTTTTAAGTTCTTCTTTTGATAAGAAGGAAGAGATACGAGGAGTGTCGTGATTTCCACTTATTAAGGCAAGATAGGAATCATATTTTTTACTGCTTTCATATCGAGCTTTAATATCATTGATAAAAAATGACAAATCTGCACCCTTAAATAAATTGTCACCTCTAGAATATTTATTACTTCTCACCAAACGATGGAAGAAATTATCCCAGTGGTCAAGAACAAAATCCGCATCAAATCCTGCTTTTAAGGCGCATTCTGGATTAGACCATTCCGAGACAAAGAATGAATTTGGATATTCTTTTTTAACATGAGAAAAGAGATATTGCCATACCTCAATTGTCGCGCTTTTATCTCCATCGTCTTTGACAAGAGAATCCGCCATATCGACTCGAAAACCATCGACCCCTCTAGCTAGATAAAATCTCATTACATTTAAGATATATTCTCGGGCTTGGAAAGTTCTTTCGTCTTGATAAGACAATTGCCATGAAGGATATTTAACTTCCTTAAAACCATAATTAAAAGCTGGTTGAGTCGAAAAAAAGTTAACTAAATAACAACCATTTCTTTGATGTCTTCCAGCAATGAGACGATATCCTTCTTCATAGTTCCAAACGCACGAATTCCAAATGAATAAATCACTTTTATCGTTTCTTTTTGGCTCAGCACTTTTTAAGAAATCTTTATTTTCTTCACTCGCAT
This sequence comes from Gemmiger formicilis, assembly GCA_963612735.1. Taxonomy (GTDB): domain Bacteria; phylum Bacillota_I; class Bacilli_A; order RFN20; family CAG-826; genus CAVDWX01. The sequence continues at coordinate 14,351 of CAVDWX010000047.1, forward strand.
GACCGGCGACTAAATCGATGATAACTTTAATGCCTAATGAATGGGCTTTATTAATTAAACCATCTAAATCTTTTAATGTTCCAAATCTTGGATCGACATCAAAGAAATCTTTTACATCATATCCTCCATCCATGAATGGGGAGAGATAAAATGGATTTAACCAGATGGCGTTGACACCTAAATCCTTGATATAATCGAGTTTTTCTTTGATTCCGTTTAAATCTCCAATGCCATCATTGTTACTGTCGTAAAATGAGGTCGGGTATATTTCATAAAATATTAAATCTTTAAATTCTTTTTTGCTCATATTATTTACTTCCTTTATTAAAAAGATACAACGCGTTAAAGGGATTATCTAGACTAATTTTAATTTAATTAAATTAGTGTAGTTGACTATTAAATTTATAGAGCATAAACTTAAATCATGATTTTAAGCGTGATTATCCCTTGCTATAACGAAGGAAAATGTATTAAAGAAAATGTTTTAAAAGTTGATAATTTTTTAAAAACAATACTCACAAAAGAAGATTATGAAATCATTGCTGTTAGCGATGGTTCTAAAGACGATACGCTTTCTATTATCGAATCAATTAAAGAAATAAAAGGAATCGGATACACCGAAAATAAAGGAAAAGGTGGAGCGGTTAAATATGGAATTGAACATGCTTTGGGCGATTATATCTTATTCATGGACGCTGATTTGTCCACCGATTTAAGCGCTATCAAAGATGTTTTAACTAATATTAATAAATACAATGCCATTATTGGTAGCAGACATCATAAGAAAAGCAATATTATAAAAAAACAGCCTTTCTCTCGAGTTTTTATTGGATGGTGCTGCCGTAAATTAGTGAATCTAAAATTTCATTTTCATTTAACTGACACTCAATGCGGATTTAAAGCATTTAAAACGAGTTTTGCTAAAAAGATGATTAAAAAGCAGACCATCAACGGTTTTGCATTTGATGTTGAATATCTTTATATTGCTTATTTAAACAAACAATCATTATTAGAAATTCCCGTTACATGGAGCAATGATGAAGGAAGTACTGTTTCTCCAATTAAATCATCCATCAGATTTTTTAAAGATTTGTCTTTAATAAAGAAAAATAAAAAGAAATATATTATCGACAAGGAATAGGGATTATATGAAAAAGTCATTTATTTTGCTATTTTTAGTTTGCCTGATGGGTTGTTCATCGACAAATGAATCTAAATTTAGTTTTACTAGCAGTTCTAATTTATCCACTAGTGAGATTTCTTCTAGTGAAAATAGTGGTTCATCAAGTAGTGATAAGGATAGTTCATCAAGTAGCCAAGATAGTTCTTCAAATGATAGTCAAAGTAGTTCAAGTCAAGATTCTAGCGATAATATCTTAACTTTATCTAGCATCAAAGATGTTATTAATAAATGTTTGCTCCTTCCTACACCGGATGACGATAATTTGCCAAAATTTGTCCAAGGCACTGAATTAGTTAAGATAAACGCTCATGCTTTATCGTATTGCAATACTAATACCACTAAAAAAGGATATGGACCCGATGGAAAAATCTTGATGGTTGATTCAACTGGTTATATTTATGTATCGAGTTCATCAAGAGAAAACTTTTATTCACAAGCCAAAAAATATATTGATCAAGAAACATCTAATTATGAAATTACTGGTTATGTTGCGATGTCTAGAGGAGAGCCTGAATTAGTTTTAAAAGATTATGTCTGGAATAAAGATTTAGATATCGATTATAATTTATCTTCTTTAGCTAAACCGGTTAATAACATTAAAGAAATATATGATGAATGCTATAAATTAGATTATAACATCAAAGGTACAGCCTCTGGTGGATTTGTTTCCATTAATAACTTAACTTGCTTAGATAAATTGGATGATAATATGTGGAATTTTATTGATGGTAACAATAACGTTATTAAGGTTAGAGATTGCTCTTCTAATACATCTTTTAGTAGCAATGTTAACTACGACATCATCGGTTCCTTATCGATTAGTAAATATTCACCAGCGTTAATCGTTGGGACTTATTCAAGAAGCACCAATCAAGAGACAATTAATAGTGTAGATATTGATAAAATTAAGGCGACGACGTTTAGTGAAATAAATAATATGCATTCTTATTTTAATGATGATACATATTCTAGAGTTAATGAAAATGTTTTCTATTCTTCATCTCATATTTATAAAATTGATTGCTTTGTTAATGCTTATAATATCAATGGTTATAATTATTATTTTACATTAGGTGAAAACTCTAAAGAATTATCTAGCGAAGCGAGTGGAGCAAACGCTAAAAACTTGTTCATTAGCAATAAAAGTATGCATAATGTGAAAGTAAATTCATTAAAATTTGTTCCGCTTTTAGATCAATATAATGATGAACTACAAGTTAGCATATATTTTATTCTTGATAGTGAAAAAACAGTCGATAAAATTGAATGTTGGAATATCCATGTTATCGAATCCTTAATTCCACAAGCTAGTGAATAATTTTTTCCAATAAAAAAGCCTTTTATCCTTTATATATTGTATTAGGAGGGTAAGGTATGAAAAATTATAAAGCTTTAACATTATTAACATTAATTTGTTTATTATCATCATGTGGAACAACTTCTTCATCGAAGACTAGTTCTATAGTAGGAGGCTCTTCCTCTAACAGTGGAACGATTAATGGTAGTTCATCGAGTAGTTCAACTTACAATTATTCTTCATTTGATGTCGATTCTTCTTTTTCTTCCGTGGAATTAGATGATACAACTTACGATGAAAAGATTACATTAGATGGTACAAGCGCTACTTTTGAAAAGGGGAATGAAAATGTTACCTTAGTGGAGGGAGATGTCGTTATTTCTAGCCAAGGAACATACTTAATTGAAAGCGCATCATTATATACTAAGCATATTTATGTAACAGCAGGAGAAGGCACAGTTGAACTTCTTCTCAATGGAGTTGGAATCTCTATTAGTGAAGATGGATTTTCACCAATTTATGCTCCTAATGGTTCTAAATTAACGATCAAAAAAGTAAAAGGTAGTCTAAATTATATCTATGATGGAAGAGACTACACGAATGAAGATTTAGAAGGGAATGCCGCTATATTTTGCAAAAAGAAGCTCAATATAACAGGAAAAGGCTCTTTAACTGTTATTGCAAATTATAATAATGGTGTTGGCAGTAAAGTTGGAGTTACATGTAAAAATGGGATATTGACTATTGTTTCTTATAATAATTGTATTAAGAGTGGTAAACTCCTTGAAATTGGTTCTATCGATGAAGATAGCGGCGAAACTGAAGGTGGAACATTTAATCTTGAATCTAAAACTGGCCAATGTTTAAAAAGCGATGGTACAGAAGAAGGTGGCATTACTATTTATGATGGCGATATCATTTGTAATGCGAAAGAAGATGGTATTGAAGCTGAACTCGATATCAATATTCAAGGTGGCAGCATTCAAATTGTCACCGATAATGGTAGTACTGGCACATTAACTGATGACTCTGCTTCTTCTAAAGGCATTAAAAGTGAGACTAATGTAACTATTACAGGCGGAACATTTAATATTGATTCTTTAGATGATAGCATTCATAGTAATGGCAATATAACCATCAGTGGAGGATCATTTAATCTTGCTACAAGTGATGACGGCATTCACGCTGATGATACATTTACATTGACTAATGGCACTATTAATATCACTAAATCCTATGAAGGCATTGAAGCTGAAACGCTTAATTTCAATGGTGGAACAGTTTATATTAAAGCTAGCGATGACGGTATTAACGCCGCTGGAGGCAGCGATACTAATAAGACCACGAATCCATGGGATAATACCTCGACTGGAACATTGAATATTAGTGATGGTTACATCTATATTGACGCTGAAGGAGATGGACTTGATAGCAACGGAAACATCTTTGTAACGGGTGGATTTACTGTTATTGCCGGCCCCACTAACGGGGGAGATGGACCTCTTGATGTTGGAGATAATGGTGGTTATTTGTCTCAAAGTGGCGGAACTTTAATTGCTTATGGAAATAGTGGAATGGCCATCAATGCTTCGAAAGGCAGCCAAAAGACGATGTTATTTAATCATTCTAGTAACATCAATAGTTCCTATTACTACATCATTAAGGATAGTTCAGGAAATATCATTAGCGTTATTAAACCAAGTAAAACAACGAATTCTTTATATTATTCTTCTAGTGCTTTAACTAATGATAAATATACACTATATACCGCTAAAGTAAGCGATGTGAGTGCTTCATTAACTGAAACATTTAAAGGAGTATATTCCACAACTGACTCAATATCAGGAACTAGCGTTGGAACCATCGATTTAACTAGTGTTACGAACGGAAGTTATGGCTATAGAGATGGTGGACATGGTGGTGGCCCTGGAGGACCTGGTGGAAGATAACTAATACAAAAGAGGCTAAACCCTCTTTTTTAAAATAAAATAGACATATCACTATTATTTAAATAAATAATGATTTAATATTGATAATGTTTTAGGAGGAAAATTATGTATAGAAAAAATGCATGGGAGAAATACGATAATAAAGAATTCAAAGCGGTCATGAATTTTGCTAAAGATTATATTTCTTTCTTATCAAAATCAAAAACTGAACGCTTAGCGGTCAAAGAGAGCGTCTTATTATTAGAAAATGCTGGATTTAAAAATGTTGATTCGCTCACTAGTGTTAAAACTGGTGATAAAGTTTATTTTGTCAATAAAAATAAAAACATCTGTGCTTTTGTCATTGGTAAAAAACCATTAGTGGAAGGCTTAAGAATATTAGGTGCTCATATCGATTCACCTCGTTTAGATTTAAAAGAGCACCCCATCTATGAAAAGAATGGCTTCGCTTTAGCGGATACCCATTATTACGGCGGAATTAAGAAATATCAATGGGTGACTATTCCTCTTGCTTTACACGGTGTAGTCTGTAAGAAAGATGGAACTAAAGTTGATATTAATATTGGTGAATCTGCTTCAGATCCTGTCGTTGGTATCTCAGATTTATTAATCCATTTAAGCGCTGATCAACTTCAAAAGACATTAGCAAAAGGTATTGAAGGTGAAAATCTCGATGTCACTTTTGGCAATATCCCACTTTATGGAACTAAAACTAATCCAGTTAAAGCTAATATCTTAAAAATCTTAAAGAAGAAATATGATATTGAAGAAGAAGATTTAATCTCCGCTGAAATAGAAGTCGTTCCAGCTGGGAATGCTCGAGATTACGGTTTAGATTCATCAATGATTGCCGGATATGGACACGATGATCGTTGCTGTGCTTATACATCGTTAAGAGCCATTTTAGAAACCGATACTAATGAATATACTTCTTGCTGCGTCTTAGTGGACAAAGAAGAAATTGGTTCGGTTGGAGCTACCGGAGCGCAATCATTATTTTTTGAAAATGCTATTATGAAGTTATCGACCTTATTAGGAGATAAACATCCCGTTTATATTGCTAGATTATGTCTAGAAAATTCCAAGATGTTGTCCAGCGATGTCTCCGCTGCATTCGATCCTTTATATGCCTCTGTGAGCGATCCTAATAATAGTGCTTATTTCGCTAACGGGATTGTCTTTAATAAATATACAGGAGCGAGAGGAAAATCTGGTTCAAATGATTCTAACCCTGAATATTATGCTTGGGTGAGAAAAGTAATGGATGAAGGTAATGTCAATTGGCAAAATGCTGAACTCGGTAAAGTCGATCAAGGCGGAGGAGGCACAATTGCCTATATCTTAGGAAATTATAATATGAATGTTATAGATGCTGGTATCCCAGTCTTAAACATGCACGCTCCAATGGAAGTTATCTCTAAAGCAGACTTATATGAAGCTTATCAAGGTTACGTCCATTTCTTAAAAGCTGAATAATTTATAAACGGAGCTCAATATTGAGCTCCTTATTTAAATATGAAAGTATTATACGAATTAAAAGATAAGCAGTTCCCATATGAAGGGATAACTCATACTCGACAAATTGTTCGAGCGGTAGTTATTAATTCTAAAAATCAAATAGCATTTGTTAAACTTCACGGATGCGATGAATTAGGAGATCGAAATTATTATGAACTTCCTGGTGGAGGTAAAGAATATTTTGATGATACCTTAGAAGATGCTTTAGAAAGAGAAATGGAAGAAGAAATAGGTTGTACCATAAAAGATATTGTTCCTTTAGGCCGAGTCATCGATTATTACAATGCCTTAAAAAGAAGAAATGACAATCATTATTATTTAGCATATGTCTCGATGAATGTTCCTTGGCATTTAACAGCGATGGACAATGTATTGTTTGAAAAGATTGTTTGGGTTGATATTGATAAAGCTTATCAAGTGTTTGCTTCTAGTAAAATGAGTCCACTTTCGATATTAGTAAAGAATAGAGAATTACCCATTATTGCATTAGCGATTGAAAAACATAAAGAAAAAGAGGCTCGTAAATAAGACGAGTCCTCTTTTGCTTTTGAGATAATCAATTAAGCGTTAAAAACGATTGAATCAATATGTAATTGTGTACTATTAACACTTCCAATATCGAAGCTTACTTCAGTAGCACCTTCATCTAAAGTGATGATAATAGCATTATCTTTAATAGTTGCCGTTCCACCAATAAAATTAATCGCGTTTTCAATTTTAGATTTACTGCCTTCAAGATTGCAATTAATTGTAATTGATGTTACTTCATTACTTCCCCAAGTTAAAACGACATGTTGGCCTTTATATAATCTTAATGGATCTGAATAATATTGATTATTTCCAACACCTTGTGAAGATGACCCTTTTGTAACGACCATTTTATATTCTCCGTTTTCCCAAATGGATTCATCTGCGTCTTTTTTAGTAATCAATTCAGCTGTTGAAAAGTCGAGGACATTTGCTTCAATTACAAATTCTTCAACTTCAGAAATTTGAATATAGAAAGTTTCGCCAAATTGATATGCACCAACAACTATTTTGCCATCAGCGCTATAGGCTAGATTACATTCCAAATCTTCATCATATTCAATAGTAAATCCGGCTTCGGTTAATGTATTTTCATAGGTTGTTTCGGCATCAGTTAAATTCGATGCATCAAAGTAAATTGTATAGCCATATTCTTCAATATTGGTATCATCGATATAATAATCGTCAACACCTGGGAATGAAGGAACAATAGCCCCATCGAATAGAGTGGCAATTTCTTCGCTTGGCCACGCGACTGGTTTTTCAACAACCAAAACTATAATTGTTAAATAAGAGTCGGTTTCATTGTAATAAAATCCTACTTGGACTTCATCACTTTCACTTGTTGCGAGATACATTTCCTCATCTTCATCGTATGTAACAGTAAATTTAAGAGCTTCTAATTTAGCTTTATAATCTTCTTCAATTGTTTCTGAATCTAAATAAGCATAAATAAAATACCCATATCCATATTCGGTATAATCATCGATTTCGTAACTATCGGCTTCTGGTGAAGGAAGTTCTAATCCACAATATGCTTTAAGTTCATCTACTGGCCATTCAACTATTTGCTCAGCATAAAGAACATTAAGAACAAAGCAATACTCTTCAGTACTATAATAGAATCCGATTTGGATATTTCCATTCTCACTAACCGCTACATAGATTTCATTATTTTCATCGTATGTAACAGTAAATTTAAGAGCTTCTAATTTAGCTTTATAATCTTCTTCAATTGTTTCTGAATCTAAATAAGCTAAGACATAATACCCATATCCATAATCTCTATAATCAACAATATCGTAACTATTAGCTTCAATAGATGGGATATCTAAACCTGTATATTCTTTTAAAGCATCACTAGGCCAAGCACTTTCAGAGCCGGTGAAAAGAGCATTGTTTGCGTAGATTTCGTTTCCCGCTAATGATAAATAGTAATATTCGCCATCACTTTCATAAGCAAGATCGTTTTCTGAAACGGTTAAAGCAATATAAAAAGGTCCCTTTTCTAATTCATATAAGATGCATGTTCCTTTTTCGTCTGTTACATTCTCACCTTCAACAATGAAGCCTTCTTGTGTTTCGCCATTTGTTGTTAAGGTAAAACCTTCTGATTCAAGTACACTAGCATATTCTTCCATGTAGTTTTCATAGGTATCAAAAACGATATCAACATAACGATATTCATCATCGCTATGATCTGTGAATTTAACAGTGGTTGGAATATCTGGGACCGCTAATTCTTCCCCTAAATACGCATTCATGTTGTTGATGGTTTTAACTGGCCATTCTTGCAAAACACTATCGTTTTTAGATGAACTATAATCACTAGATGAACCAGAATCAGCAGATGAATCACTACTTGGTAATGAACTCTTGCTAGTTGTATTACATCCAACAAGTAATAGTGCCGCAAGCATCAAACTAATTTTACTAAATTTCATAATTATTTTCCTTTCTTCTTAATTTGAACGTGGTTATTTTATAACCATATTAAAAATAGTAAAAGATTTTTCTTTGAAAATTTATTTTAGAGAAAAGTGTATAATTCACCACTACTTATTAACTATTTTTCACTTTACAACCACTCATAACTACTATATTATAGAATTTGTCTTTGGCGGTTGTGGTGAAGGGGTTAACACATCTGGCTGTGAACCAGACACTCGTGGGTTCGATTCCCATCAATCGCCCCATATATAAAATAATCTCGTGTTAATCGAGATTATTTATTTTTGTTTATCTAAATGTGAATCGTCAATAATGTGTTAGTTATTTCTTAGGCTTTTAAGATGTTACTATAAAGTGACCTTTTTTCTTATCCTCTTTTTTAAGCCAAATTTTATAAAAAGCTCCTCCATCTCTGATCTTTAGCCAGGTTGTGCTATATTTTCTTTCTTTTTTTTCATCTAATTAGCACCCTTATTATTTAGCTGTTAGCCTTTCTATTATTGTATATGAGTCAATGATTATGATTTTTTATAGTTTATAATTATTTATTCTTTTTCTCTTTGTTTCTTTTATCAGCGATGATTTTCATTTCTTTTTCGCCGATGATGATGACGTTATTTTCTTTAGCCCAGTTGACACAGCCTTGTAAAACTAGTTTTAAGAACGGTCGAGGAACTTTAACAATGGTTTTCAAGGCTTCATCAGTAAATTTAATATCTGTATTTAATCTATTCGCCGCATATCTAACTGATGTAATATCCACTTCTCTATTTGGTATGCCGACCGCAATTGGTTTTTTATAATTCGAACACCAAAAGTTTTTAGAATCACGATAACCCCAGTTTGTCGGTAGTGGGCAGAAATTATTTCTCTTCACACCATTTATTAAAGCATTAAAATATTTTTCTTTGAGAAGAACTTTATCTATTTTTAATATGAAGTGAGCGCCGTACTTTGAGGTGATGCCATTAAAGTTATGATAAGGCGGATTATATTCATCTAGAACTTTATCTTCACTAGCGTTATCTAATTCTTTTACCCAAGTACATTCGAATACTTGTAGAGCTTCTTTAATAATTTTAGGTCTAGATGGATCGATTTTGCTATCGATGACATTAAATGAAAAATCTTTCATCTTTTCTTCTGGAGTATCGCCAGGAAAACCGAGATTAACATGTTCTTTAAAATTCTTTTTAGAGAAAGGTAAAAAACAAATTGAACATTTGCCGTGTCTTAATATACCTTTTGCCGTATTAGAGGTATTTCGACATTCTAAGACCATCGCATAATAATCTTTTCCCGCAATATAATATGGAAAGATTAATGAATAAGCTCCAAAAGAAGTTAATTTTCCTTTCTCATCAAGTGTTCCAATAAGAGTTAAAGGCATTGGAAAAAACGATGATGATTGATAAAAATTATCCATAATGCGAATTTCTTTGAATTCATTTTTCATATAATCATACCTCCACTTTCATTCTACACTTTTAACACTATCTATTTATAAACAATTTCAAATACTTTAATTGTTGTTATAATAATCTACATATGGAACAGACATTTTATATTTTAGATAAAATTAATACCGTTATCTTAATCGCTATTGGAGTACCTTTTTTCCTCCAACTTGTTTATATGCTTTTATTTTGGCTCCCTAAAAAGACTTTCCCTAAAAGCGATAAAATTAATCGCGTTGCTATTATGATACCAGCGCATAATGAAGCGGATGTAATTTACGATACAGTTAGACTTTTGTTTGAAAAGCAAACGTATCCTAAGGACATGTTTGATGTCTATGTCGTGGCTGATAATTGTACAGATAATACCGCTGAGTTAGCAAAAAAAGCTGGTGCAAAAGTATATATTCATACTGATAACGATCCTAAACATCACATGGTGGGTTATGCTTTAGAATATGCCTTTAAATTATTAATTGAAGAAAATATTGATTATGCATATGTGATTAGACTTGACGCTGATAATCATGTCAATGATGAATTCATATCATTAATGAATGACGCTTATAATAGTGGAGCAAAAATAGCTCGACCTTATGAATCAGCGCTCAATATGACTCAAAACGGATATACAAAAGCATGCGGATTATACTATACATTTGATTCAAGATGTTCTTCACGCGTGAGAGAAAGACTCCATTTAGACGCTCATGTCAACGGTCCAGGTTCGTTAACCGATTTTGAAATCTTAAAAAGAATTAATGGATATGATACGACCACGATGTGCGAGGATACTGAATTCAATTTCAAAAGAATGTTTGAAGGTATTCGATGTCATTTTGTAGAAGATGCAGTCGTTTATGAGGATTTACCTTCAACATTAAAAGATACATTAGCGAGAAATAAACGCCTAGGAGCGGGCAATATTCGTTTGCTTTTTAAATACACTCCTAAATTATTATTTTATTCAATTAAGAATTTTAATTTTTCATTTATTGAAAATTGGTTAACTTATTTATTTATCCCAATTTGTCCAATATGCTGTATTTGGCTTCCTGGTTTTTATATTTTTGCCTATATTTATAAAATGTCTACTATGGATTGGACTTGGGTTAAAAATACAACTATTTTAATTTGCTTAATGGTAGGTATATTATTTGTTTTTTGCGGTATATTACAAGCTGTCATCATGGTGTTAAGCGATTATAAAAAAATGGGTGCTAAAAATAGAAGAGAACTCATTTCTGGTATTATTTTATTTCCTATTTTTTCAATCGTTTATGTTATTACGATTACGATTGGCATTTTCTCAAAACCAAAATGGACTAAAGTCAATCGCAACACTAAAAAGTCTAATCAAGCTGAGTATTAAATAATTGATAATAAAAACCTTTTTTATTTAATAATTCTTTATGATTTCCTGTTTCAATTATTTTCCCGTCTTTTAATACGACAATTAAATCACTATTAATAATGGTGGAAAGTCGATGAGCCACGACGATTGAGGTTTTTCCTTCCATTAAAGAAAGAAATGATTTTGTTAATAACATTTCAGTGCGTATATCGATATTAGATGTCGCTTCATCTAATATAATAAGTTCAGGATTTAATAACATCGTTCTTGCTACGCATAGTAATTGCTTTTCACCAATTGATAAACCTTTTGTGTCATTTATTTTGGTGTAATAGCCATTAGGCAGTCTCATAATAAAATCATGAGCTTGTGCCTTTTTTGAGGCTTCTATTACTTCTTCTAATGTGGCATCTTTTTTTGAATAAGCAATATTATCAAAAACGGTTCCATTAAAAATCCAAGTATCTTGTAAAACCATGCCCATAATGCTGCGTAGGGATGCTTTTTCATAATCCTTTATATTTATACCATTAATATTAATTTGCCCTTCACAAGGGTCATAAAATCTCATCAAAAGGTTTATGAGAGTTGTTTTACCACATCCAGTAGGTCCCACTAAAGCGATGCGATGACCTTTAAAAATATCTAGAGTAAAATCATCGATGATTAAACGCTTATTATCATAAGAAAAGTTGACATGATTTAAATCTAGACTCTCTAATCTTGTAATAGATAACGTTCCATTATTTTCATCTTTCTTTTCATTAATAATTTCATCAACTCTTTTAAAGGACGCGATAGCGTAATTAATTTCTGCGATGACATCACTGATTTCATTAAATGGCTTCATATAAGTCGAGGCATAAGTCAAAAAGGCTGATAAATCACCCACTAAAAAGATGATGCCTAGATTAACATCTTTAATAATAAAAATCGCACCTAACAAAATAAGAGACGCATTGATAAAAGCGTTAACTAAACGTGTGGATGGGTTAATTAATGATGCTCCTAAATTGGCTTTATAGGTATGATTTGTAAACGCTTTATTAAGTTTGCTAAATTCTTTTTTTCGATCCTTTTTAATGCCGAGAGTTTCTATCGATTCGCTATTATTTAATGATTCTAAAACAAACGCTGTCAGTTCGCCGTTAGCTTTGGCTTGGCTTTTAAAATGTACATTATTATATTTAGCAATCTTTTTAGAAACAAGCATTGAAATAGGTGTTAATACGACCACTAATATCGCTAAAGCATAATTAATAACGAACATAAATACTAACGTAAATATTATAGTTACTACCCCATCAAATAATGTTAATAGTCCACTTACTAATCCATTTTGGACGTTTTCAATATCGTTACTCATACGAAGCAATAAATCGCCTTTTAATGATTTATCAATATATGAAATTGGACATTTTACATAAGAATTAAAGACTTTTTGACGTAAATCCTCAATTATTTTTTGTCCAATGATATTTGTCAAATAATCAAATAAGTAACGGAATATTAGTCCAACAATTAGACAAACGACCATTAATATTAAATATAATTCGCTATAGATTTTAACTCCCTTAATAAGCTCGTTTATCACTTTACCTGCAAAAAAAGGAATAAATAATTTAGCGGATGTCGATATGAATGCACATATTAAAGAAACGATAAATAGGAGTTGCGACTTTTTAAAATAAATAAAATATTTTTTCATTATCTATTGCCCTCCTGTATATCATTGATCTCTTTATATAAAGGACAACTCATTAATAATTCATCATGACTTCCAGAAGCGATTATTTCACCTTTATCAAATACATATATGACATCAGCGTGACGAATAGAAGAAATTCTTTGAGAAATAGTAATAGAGGTTAAATTTTTGTTCGCGATATTTTCTCTTATTTTTGCTTCGCTTATATAATCAAGTGCACTTGTTGCATCATCTAATATCAATAATTCTCCACCTTTTAATAATCCTCTAGATAATAATAGTCTCTGCCTTTGTCCACCGGAAAAATTACTGCCATTATCTAAAACGGGGTGATTTAAAAAATCGTTATATTTATTGACAAACTCGAACGCTAATGCATCTTTTAATGCGGTAACTATTTCTTCCTCATTAGCGTTTGGCTTAGCCACTAAAAGATTGCTTTTAATCGTTCCTTTAAAAATAGAAGGTTTTAAATTTACTAAAGATATTTCTCTTCGTAAAGCCTTGATGTCGTATTCTTTTAAAGGTAAGCCTTTATAATAGATAGTTCCACTCGTTGGCTCATATATTCTTTCGATTAAAGATATAAGTGTACTTTTTCCGCTTCCTGTTCCACCAATAAAACCAATTGATTCACCTTTATGAAGAGTTAAATTTATGTTTTTTAAAGCTGGCATAGCATTTTCGCTATATGAAAAAGTAACATCTTTAAAAGAAATTATTTCATTACTATCTTCGATTATTTTGCCTTCTTTAACCTCGACCCCTTTAAGTGCGAAAAAGGAATTAATTCTTTTATTTGAAGCTGTTGCTTTATTTAAGGAAAGAATTAATCGAGAAAACATGACAAGAGCGGCTAAAGAAGAGACCAAGTAAGAAATTAATGAAGTTATTTCTCCAGTTGTCAGTTGACCATTACTGACATTAATTTGTCCAATGTAAACAACTAAAATCATTCCTAAATTGACAAAGAAAAATGTAAAAGGATTAATAAGAGCGTTTAGTTTGGCGAGTTTGACACTTTTATTTTTATATGAAGTTGTCAACTTTTGGAAATCGTTAATGGCGTCTTCTTCTTTATTAAAAGCTCTAATCACTCTTGCGCCTTTTAAAGTATCATTTGAATATAATGAAATATCGTCTAAATTTTCTTGGATTGCTTGATATTTTTTAGGAGATAAAACCATTACTAAGAAGATAATAAAAGATGAACCGACAAGTGTTAATAAGAAGATAAATCCAGTCCTTATATCGATAGTAAATGAAATAATAGTACTACCAATTAATAAGAATGGAGGTCTTAATATTAATCTCATAAACATCATGACTCCGTTTTGCATGTTGAAGGAATCATTACTTAAAATAGTTAAAGCCTTTTCTTTCCCAAAATCATTTAGTTCTTTTTCACTTAATCGATTCAATTGATCATATAATTCTTTCCTTAAGTCACTACCATATAAAGCTGATACTTTACTTGCAAGATACTGCGCTAAAAGGGTGAACAAAAAACCAAAAATCGCCATTGAAAATAAAATCAATGAATATCCAATTGCATAATTCAAATCGCCTTTAGAAATGCCTTTATCGATGATATACCTAACTAGAAAGGGCATAGCTAATTCAGTTATGCATTCAAATAACTTTAATAATGGTGCCAGTAGGACTTTTCCTGTATATTTTTTTAAGGGAGATAGGGC
>CAVDWX010000048.1:0-24330 GCA_963612735.1 Gemmiger formicilis
AAGAATATTTGCCTCAATCTTTGTATATGTACCTAACTTATTTACTAGTTATGTTATAGATTCTATAAATTTAATTATATCGACAATTAGAACAATATTTGCATCATATTTATTTAAAAATATGCAAATAAGATTAATTTCACATTGATTATTTGCTTAAAAAATGTATATTTTATGCAAATAGGAGTTTGATATGAGAATATTTGATTATTCATTTTTAGAAAATATCGCTATACCATCTAACATAGCTTCATATTTATTTGCTATCGAAAGGAATAAAACTCTTTCTCTTTCTTTTAAGACTAATTATCCTCGCATTTTTACTAGCTTAATAAAGATAGCTAGGATTCAGTCAGTGAAATCAAGCAATGCCATTGAAGGAATAGTGACCACTGATAAAAGAATCAAGAGCATTATTAATAAAATGACAGAACCCCTTAATCATAACGAAAAAGAAATTGCTGGATATCGCGATGCTTTAGAAAAAATACATAATGATTATCAAATTATAGATATTGATAAGCGCCATCTTTTACTATTACACAAAATTCTATTAGGCCATACCGATACCCCTCCGCGGGTTCATATAAAACGGTTGATAATATCATTTTTCAAACAAACTCTGATGGAATAAGAAGCACTAGATTTGTTCCTCTAAGCGCTAGTGAAACGCCTCTTGCTATGGAACAAATGCTATTAGCGGTTTTCCAAGCTCGTCAAAATGTGAATATTAATCCTTTACTGTTGATACCTTGCTTTATCTTAGATTTTCTTTGCATTCATCCTTTTATTCATGGAAATGGAAGAATGTCGAGATTATTAACTTTGCTTCTTTTATATAAAAATGATTATGATGTTGGAAAATATATTTCACTAGAATATATGATCAACAAAAATAAAGAATCATATTATCAAAAACTAGATGAATCATCTTCTGGTTGGTTAGAAAATAAAAATTCATATTGGCCATTTATTGAGAATTTTCTTTTGATGCTTCTTTCTACATATAAAGATTTAATGGATCGCTACAACATTGTTAAAGATAAAAAAATTTCCAAAAGTGAAAGAATAAAAGAAACTATTAAACAAAGGCTTGGAAAGATTACTAAATCAGAGATACATGATATGTGGCCTGATATTTCATATAGTACGATAGAAGTAGAACTTTCTAATTTGCTTAAAAAAACTTTGATTGAAAAAGTTGGAAACACGAATGGCGCCTCTTATTATTGGATAGGTAAATGACAAAGAATGACAAAAAAATTTGAAATGACAAATTCTTTCATTTGCAATGTTTTGTTATAAGAAAAGCAATGTCTAACCCATTCAATATAACCATTGGAGAATTACCTTAAATTATGTTTTTCGTATTGAAGAAATAAATAAAATTTATGATGTTTTATTACATCATATCCATCATCAAAAGTCTATATTACTGGGCCAAGAGAAGCTGAAAAAACAGTATTATTCATACAGCTATTTAAATTGTTTGAAAAGGATGATTATGTAACTATTGATTAAAATCCTAATTAAGAGCACTAAAATTAATGCTTCAACCGCTTAATATTTATGATATAGCTTTTTCAAAGAAGAAGTTTCTAGACGTTAATCAAATTAGATAAAATTAATTATCTTCATTTTGATTGATTGGATTTCTTTTTTATATCGATAGATTTTTTATCTATATTTAAATATGATTGATTAAAATCATAAAAACTGAAGGAGTGATGGCTCACTTGTTTATCTAGTGGCGGTAATTCCCGCCAATCACCGTATAAAGTTGTGAGATATTCATCAGGTTTTTCAACTCCGTAAAACATGTGATTTTCAAATTCATATAATGTTGGTTTACCGATAATACTTCTCTTCATTAGATTATGTCTTATGTCATCTTCACATGCGCTTTGAATATATAGACAATCACTATATTTATATTTTGATTGGATTTTATTCATTTTTTTACTTAATTTAATGAAGTTACCTTTATAAGGTGGGAGTAAATAACTAATAGCAACAATTATATTTCTAAATATATATCCCTTTTTTAAAGTTATATATAATTTTAAGGTTTTATATAGTTGTAAAATTCGTCCACGTTTTATTATTTTATTAGCTTCTTTTAAACTGTTTCCAGCTCCATCTAAAGGAAAGATATCGAGAAATATGCCTCTTATGATTGTATGTTTAAAGGATTCAATTAATAATGTGCTAGTATCATATGCTTTTGCAAATGCATAAGTAAAATCTTTATTCCCGTTTTTATAGCTTTCAATTTGATATTTGCCTTGGCGATTAAATGTGATTTTTAAGAGTCGTTCATAATCTTCTCTTGGCATAATAACATCTAAATCATCATCCCACGGTATAAATCCTTTATGTCGTATAGCTCCAAGCATGGTTCCATAACTCATGTAGTAAGTTAAATTATTGTCTTTACACAATTGGTCAAACCAAATCAAGATATCGAGTAATCGTTGTTGCATCTCATTCATATGTTTGCCTCTTTATTAAAATGTGGTGTATCAATTATATATAAGCTTATTATCTATTTTCAATTATCAGCTGACTGTATTTTAAATATAAACATCACCAAAAATGATTTTGAATGTTGTTTTACTTGATATCTACTTTTTATTTAATATAAAAACGCATTTAAATTTGTTCAAAAATGAAATAGCGAATAAAGAAATTGAACAATTTTTGTTGAAATTCATCTTTAGCTAAACTATGATGTCGAAGATGTTTTTATAAGGTTAGGAACGAATTATGGAATATTTCTCGATTGCTATTGTTGGCATTATGACTTGCTTTGCGATTGCAGGCATTATCGATAAGCTTTTTCTTAAAAACAAATTATGTCTCGGCCCTGAATTCACGCGTGGAATAGAAATGATCGGTCCGCTTTGTTTAGCGGTTGTTGGGATTATTGCTCTAGTACCTGAAATTGCTTGGGTCATTGAAAATACTATTACACCTATTTATCAAATGATGGGCTTAGACCCTTCGATGGCGGTTACGGCAGTGTTAGCTATCGATATGGGTGGCTTTCAACTTGCTAAGGCCGTTGCATTAGACACTAAGATTGCTACTTGGGCTGGAATAGTTTATGGCTCAATGATGGGCGCAACTATTGTTTTTTCCATCCCCGTTGGCTTAGCGGCAATTAAAAAGAAAGATGTTGCTGCCTTTTCGAAGGGAATTCTTTTTGGAATCGCCGCGATACCGGTTGGCACTTTTGTTGGTGGGCTCATACTTGGCGTGCCCGTTTTAGTTGCTCTTAAAAACTTAATCATCCCTATTATATTTTCTGCTATCATCATTTTGTGCCTTATTTTCTTTCCAAATGGTACAACTAAAATTTTTAAGTGGTTTTCCATTTTTATTAACATTGTGGGAATGTTAGGACTAGCTCTAGCGATGGTTAAAGATTTGGTATTAGCGCCACTAGCAAACCAAAATTTATTCGATATTAATAAAGTACCTTTCTTTAATATACTTGGCTCCACTAGTGAAGGAATATTGGTTGCGGGCTCTGTTGGATTAGTCCTTTCCGGTGCTTTACCATTTGTTTATTGTTTACAAAAATGGCTTGATAAACCATTAAAGAAACTGGCTAATAAAACTGGAATGTCAAGCGCAGGTATCACTGGTTTTTTATTAAGCATGGCTAATAATATGGCGATGTTTGCAACATTCGATAAAATGAAAGAGAAAGAGCAAATATTGAATGTTTCATTTGCAGTATGCGCTGCTTTTATAATTGGCGATCACTTAGCCTTTACTGCCGCGAACGCGCCAGAAGCGATTGCTGCAATGATGGTCGCTAAAATTGTTTCTGCCCTTTTAGCGGTTGCTATCGCTTTAGTTTTTATAAAACTGAAAAAAAGACCTAATGAAAAAATAGAAATAGTGGAGGAATCAAAATGACAAAAAATGAATTTAATCTTTTATACACAATTAAAAAAATAGGAGTTCAAAGCACTAGAAAGCTTGCCTCTTTAGCATCTGTTTCTATTGGATATGTTTCTAAAACATTGAATGAATTTGAGCAAAAAGGATGGGTTGATAAAGAAAAAATTACTAATCTCGGACTTGAGGCTCTTGCTCCATATAAAGTTGATAATGCTATTATTATGGCAGCGGGGATGTCCACACGATTTGTCCCACTTAGTCTAGAAAAACCTAAAGGCTTATTAATCGTTAAAAATGAAGTTTTAATTGAACGCCAAATCGAGCAACTTCAAGAAGCGGGCATTAAAGAAATAATACTTGTTCTCGGCTATAAAAAAGAAGCTTTCTTTTATTTAGAAAATAAATTTAAAGGGATAAAAATAATTATTAATCCTGAATATAATGTTAAGAATAATACCCATACTTTATATCTTGCTCAAAAATATCTTAAAAATAGTTACATCTGTTCATCTGATGATTATTTTACCGTTAATCCTTTTGAGGAATATGTTTTTCAATCTTATTACGCTTCCGAACATGTCGATGTAAAAACTAATGAATGGTATATGATTCCTGATAAAAAAGGAAATATCTCTAAAATCATTAAAAGTGGTGTAAAAGGAGATATCATGCTTGGGCATGTTTATTATGATTATAAATTTTCTCAAGCCATAGTTAAGATTCTTAACGAAGATCATGAAATTGGCAACTATGCAAATTCATTATGGGAACAAATTCTTGCTGATTATTTAAAGAAATTGCCGCCTATGGAAATTAAAACTTATCCAAAAGGTGTTATATTTGAATTTGATAGTTTAGAGGAACTTCGCTATTTTGATGAGAATTATGTCAATAACACTCATAGCAAAATAATGAAGAATATATCAAAAATTCTAAAATGCGACGAAAAAGACATTATGAATTTTAAAGCAATTAAGGAAGGATTAACTAATACCAGCTTTGTCTTTGAAGTTAAAAATAAAAAATATGTCTATCGTCATCCTGGAGATGGAACTGAGACAATTATTAATCGAGCTCATGAAAGAAAAGCTCTTGAATTAGCTAAAAGCATAAATATTGATCCAACTTTTATTTACATGAATGAAAATGAAGGATGGAAGATAAGCGAATACGTCGAAAATATTCGAATACCTTCATACGATAGTTTTGATGATTCTAAAAGAGTTATTGCAGTTTTGAGACGCCTCCATGAACGCAATTTAAAAGTTGATTGGGAATATTTGCCCTGGGAAGATGCTTGTGAAATTGAAAATATATTAAGAAAAGAGAAAGGTGGCATCGCTGACCCTGAATTTGATAAATTAAAAGCCATCATTGAGAAATGCTATAAAAAATGTCAAAACGATGGTGTTAATAAATGTTTCTGTCACTGCGACACCTATGCTCCAAATTGGATGCTTAATGATAAAGGAGATACTATTCTTATCGATTGGGAATATGCTGGATATGCCGATCCAGGATGCGATGTAGGCTGCTATGTTATGGATGCCATGTATGATGTAAAAGAATCAGAAAAATTTATTGCTGAATATTGCGGTAAAAATTATAATTCAACCTTAAATTTTCACTTCTTAGCGTATATTGCTATCGTCGCTTATTATTGGTACGTATGGGCGCTTTATCGAGAAGCTTGTGGAGCTGTTATGGGCGATAGCCTATACAATTGGCACACAATGGCGAAAAAGTACACTGATTATTTGAGTAAACAATATAATCTCGATTAATTCTTTATTTTAAGAATTCATAAAACATTTGATAGATGTGAAATTGATATTAATTCATATATTCAATTTCTCTTTATCAATAGTAACCATAGTGGACTAATTAATAAGCTAATGTAAATGACCATAAGGAGAAGATAATCTTCTCTTTTTGTGATTAATAAATTTATGTTGTCCCCTTAATAGTTAAATCCACATGATGTCATAATAAAATATCTCTTTTTTTATTGCGTTACCTACAAAATGAAAACGATATTGATGATAAGACAATGAATAGCTTAGAAATCTAGAATGATTAAAAATATATTCTTATGAAGAGATAATTGAAAGGTAAATAAGGAATACTTGCCCATATGGTAACGATTTATATAAAGTATGATAAATAATATTGTTACAACAAAAAACCGAATTAAATTAGGGCAAAAAACCTAATTAATAATTTGAAAAATCCTTAACGCAATATATAACTATGAAGAGGATTATAATGTGGCTATGAAAAAATATTATCTAAGAGTTGTTGATAAAATACTCGATTTAAAATTAAGAGCATTTGGTGCAGTTAATAGTGTTGGCCCCAAGTGGTGTGGAAAAACTGAAATATCTGCATTTGTCAATCGAAAATTGTGCCACTTTTATTCTTTTAATTCTTTATCAAATTAATGTTACCTTTTTTGTCCTTTAATATATATTCTATCTAGAATAAAAATCATTGCATTTACAAATCGTGCGTAAATACGCAATATTTGCTAATGAACTATTTATTTTAATCCGTTTTATACTATAATGTTACTAGTAATTACTGCGTAAATACGCAAAAGATGACAATAGGAGTTAATATGATTAAACGTGATGAATATTTAAATAAATTAATTTTAAAAAAGTGGAATGGAATGATAAAAGTCATCACTGGCATTCGAAGATGTGGGAAATCATACCTTTTATTTAAAATTTTTAAAAATCATTTATTAGAAAGTGGCGTTAGTGAAAATCACATTATTGAAGTTGTTCTTGATACTCCAGAAGCTGAACAGCTAAGAAACGTTAATAAATTAAATGAACATATTAAATCAAAGATTGTCGATAAAAGTAATTACTATGTGCTATTAGATGAGATTCAACTTGTGGAGGGATTTGAATTTCTTTTAAATGGTTTACTTTATTTAGAAAATGTCGATTGTTATGTGACTGGATCGAATTCTAAATTTCTTTCGAGTGACATTATTACTGAATTTAGAGGTCGAGGTGATGAATTAAGAGTTCATCCACTTTCATTTAAAGAATTTTATGAAGCTTATAATGGTGACAAACATAAGGCGTATGATGAATACTCGTTATACGGTGGATTACCTCAAATTTTAAATTTATATACTCATGAGGCTAAAACTTCATATTTGCTTAATTTAATGAATAACGTTTATCTATCAGATATTATTGAACGTCATAATTTAAAGAATAAAAAAGATATATTAACTGATTTATTAAATATTATTTCTTCTTCGATAGGTTCATTTACGAGCCCTTCTAAATTAACTAATGTTTATGATTCTTTACTTCATCTCAAGATTAATAGAATGACAATTTGCCATTACCTTAATTCTTTTAGCGATGCTTTTCTTATTCATAAAGTTTTTCGATTTGATATAAAAGGGAATAAATATATTAATTCGATTTATAAATATTATTTTGAAGA
The DNA here is from genome assembly GCA_963612735.1 of Gemmiger formicilis. Taxonomy (GTDB): domain Bacteria; phylum Bacillota_I; class Bacilli_A; order RFN20; family CAG-826; genus CAVDWX01. Next base: position 7,384 of record CAVDWX010000048.1, read on the forward strand.
TATCGGTTTAAGAAATGCATGGCTTAACTATCGTCAAAATGAACCAACTCATATCTTGGAAAATATCATTTATAACGAACTTACGCTTAGAGGATATTCGCTCGATATTGGTATCGTTGAATATAATTACAAAGACGAAAATAAGTTGAGCAAAAGAAAACAATTTGAAATTGATTTTATTGCTCGTAAATATAATGAAAAATATTATATTCAAGTAGCTTATGCACTAGATGATAAAGATAAAATAAATCAAGAAACAAGAGGATTAAATCGAATTAACGATTCTTTTAAAAAGATAGTGATTGTTAAGGACTTATTTCTTCCTTATCGCGATGAAAAAGGGATTGTTTTTATTGGTTTAGAAGAGTTCTTACTTGATAAAGACTCCCTTATTAAATATTGATATCAGTTTCTCTAGATCGCTGCTTAAAATGAGTTCTCCGTCAATACCATTGATTATTTAATAAATAAATCAATAAAGAAGACCATTGACCTCACTTTCTTTAGATAAAACAGTATCTATGAAATTTAAGGAAGAAAGACAATTGCTATCAAAGGAACAAAATAATTTTGTAAGTATTTTTGATTTCAGAGTCAAAAACTTATAAAAATAAAAGACTATTTTACTTTTATATCAAAAACTTTGGTTTGTAAAAGATAATTAAAGAAATATACAAGAACAATAATAAGCAAAATAATAATTTCCTTTTCAATTATGTTTATTGATTTGAAATCTTGATCTATAAAACTTTATTGATTCTTTTAAGGATAACTTAAATATCTAGACACACATTAAAGTCTTTCATAGGTCGATAGGAAGGCAAAAATAAATGCACACAAAAAGTATATTTATAGTGTTAATAGGATTTGACTCTGTATAAATATATTTTTTAAGTTGCAGCGACGATATCTCCTTTTATTAGTTTTATTAATAATCTAATTATAAAACGCTTATTTATATTATTTTTAATTAATAATGTTTACTTTGCCGTTTAATTCGATACAAGATTGTCAAAATAAAATAATAAAATATGAAAAATGAAACAAAATTAAAAAAAGTGTTGCAAAGTTTTTTTGTAATGATACAATAATGGCGTAGAAAGTAACAAATACCTTCTACAAAGGAGATAAAAAAATGAAAACTAAAAAATTAGCACTTGCCAGTTTGCTTCTTACCTCAGTTATCCCAATGGTAGCGTGTAAAAGTAATAGTGCATCCTCAAATAGCAACATTGAAACTACGTTAGATACTACTTTATTTACCGATGAAGGAAATAGACGTTTAAGCGAAGAACCAACTGACGATATGATTAATGACTTCATTATGAACATTGTTTCTAAAGGTGCTTCTGCGATGGCGGGTGGAATTGGAACTTATGCGAAGAACTTAACAATATCATTACTATATGAGTGTGGTATTGACTTAAGAGATGCAACCGCAAAAACATTAGAAAAGATTCAACAACAATTAGCGGCTATTGAAAATAAAATTAACGCTATCGCTGATAAGATGGAAAGAGACCATAGTGAATTAGTGTTGAGTCCAGTTCTTAAAGCGTTGAAAAAGACACAATTTAATTATGGTGAATTCTCTGTTAATAGTATTCAATATTTAGCTAACTTAGAAAAAGACGGAACCTTAAGCGAAGAGGAAATCGAAGAGGAAAGATTTAAATTCTATGAAGATACATTAAAAAATATTCTTATCGATGGCCTTCCTCTTGCCACTTATGTGACCACTCTTGCGGATCTTGTCTTAAAACCAAATGAAGCTTCTGGAAAAAGTATCTTCTATTATTACTTTGAGACCCTCGCTTATAACGATGTTTGGTCTATTCAAAGATTAAAGAATGTGAAAAGCTTCATCTCTTATATCGATAGCGTTTTATTCTTAACTGCCAATTTAGCTAAATTCCAAATGTATTATTTAGCGCAAGGTAAAGGTGGCGCAACCATTGAAGCTTATAAAGGAATGATGGACACCATGGCTAATTCAGTTAATGCGGTTAATAATCTCTTCCTAGAACAATTAAAATCAATGCAAGATTATGAAGATAAAATGAAGGAAGGCATTAATATCTATTTGCCAAATAATAAAGAATATTCAACTAGATTAGCCACTCTTACATATGATCATAACGAAGTAGTGGATGGTGATTCTAGACAAGCCTTATTGATGAGATATGATAATAGTCACGGTCGACATTTCTTCGGTGAATATGCTTATTCATATATTCCTGACGCTAATACTGTAAATGGATTTGCTAATAGCTTTAGAGAATACGCTAATGAATATTGTACCTCTGAATATACGATCCAAGAATATCTTACTTACTGTGGATTCTACGCTAAAAATGAAGACTTGTTCAAGAAAGCTTCTGGATTATTTAAAGGAGATTTCAGTGTATCGAGTTATGGTTATATCAATGATGATCACGATTATAGTATTGCTTATTACGATCAACGCGGTAATTATGCTAGAAAGAAAATCTATGAAGTTGATACATATCACAAATGGGGATTTGAAATCGACTATGCTGAAATAAGATATTACGATGATCAATATTACTTCTCATTCATCGTTAATAAAGATGGTAAGCAATATCTTGATGGCGTATATAGTGATGTATATATGTATGATCCTTGCTACAAAGTAATCGATGATGCGATTAAGTATGAAACTGATTATTATAAATTATTAGGAAATCATTACACACTAGATGTTAAAGATAGTTGGTAAAATTATCTTGATAGAATCGAGGCGTTCTCTAAATGGGAACGTCTTTTTATAGTATCAACATTTTTAAATTTCGTGCATAATATAACTTAAACATTTTTAAATTTCGTGCAAAATAGTTATTAAACATTTTTAAATTTCGTGCAAGTATAATAAAATATCAATGGGACACTTGAAATAATAAACGAGGATTAATTACATGATTTTTAAAAGAAAAATATATGCAAAAATACTTGAATGGAAAAATAATTGGGCAAACGAAAGAGCTTTGCTTATTCAAGGTGCGAGGCGTATTGGTAAATCCACAATTGTGGAAGAATTCGCTAAAAAAGAATATAAGTCATATATTTTAATTAATTTTCAGTCTGATTTAGCTAAAGTTGAACTATTGTTTAAAAATGACATATGTGATTTAGATCTCTTTTTCCGTAAATTGTCTTTATTATATGGAGTGACATTATATCCACATTGTTCTTTAATTATTTTTGATGAAATTCAACTTTTTCCACTTGCTAGGCAGTCCATAAAACAATTGGTGCATGATGGGCGATATCATTATATTGAAACTGGTTCTTTAATATCTTTAAAGCAAAACGTTAAAAATATCTTAATTCCAAGCGAAGAAAGAAATATTGATATGTATCCACTTGATTTCGAAGAGTTTTTATGGGCTATGGGAAAAGATAATGTTATTGATTTATTAAAAGATTGTTTTGAAAAAATGAAACCACTTGGAAATATTATTCATAAAGAGATGATGGAACTTTATCGCACATATTTAGTAGTGGGTGGAATGCCTCAAGCAATAAATGAATTATTGAAATCAAATGATTTTTCAAGAGTGGATGAAGTGAAACAAGATATTTTAAATTTGTATAATAATGATTTGAAAAAAATAGATGGTGACAATAAACTTTCTACTTCTTTAATTTTAAATGCCATACCATCTCAATTATCTTCACATAATAAATTATTTAAAATTACATCGATCAATAAGAATGCGAGGACATCAAGACTTTTATCTTCTTTTCAAGCTCTTGAAGATTCTAAGATTGTTAATGTTGCCTATAATTCATCTGATCCCACTGCTGGCTTAAATAGAACTAAAGTATACGGCAAGCAAAAACTATATTTAAGTGATACTGGACTATTAGTTACGTCAATTTTTAGAGATTCAAACGAAAAAATAGAAGATTCAATTTATAAACAAATCATTTTTAATAAGATAGGGATTAATTTAGGAACTATACTTGAAAATTCCATTGCCCAAATGTTAAAGGCAAATGGACATGAACTTTATTTCCATATTTTCGAACATTATGAGATTGATTTTCTTTTAACTGAAGGTAAGAAAATTATTCCTATTGAAGTAAAATCGTCTTCTTATTTAAATCATAAATCTATCGATAAATTAAATGAAAAATATTCCGATAGAATTAAAACAAATTATGTTATTTATTCTAAGGATATTAAAAAGATTGGTAATGTGAATTATATTCCTTTTTATATGGCCATCTTTTTATAAATATATGATGACATAACCGCTAACGGGATAAATTTAACAACGTACTAAATTTGTTACTTTAGACCTCACTTTTAGCTTTTTGTGATATATTAGAAAAAACTGCAAAATATGGTCACAAAACAACTCTACTCTCTATTTAATTTTAAATTTATTTAAGATATTTATGAGGTATCACATATGTCTAATGAAAATAGTTTTATTAAATTGGTTAATATCAATAAGATTTATCCAAACCACGTTCAAGCTGTTTATGATTTTAATTTAGATATCAATAAATATGAATTTATTGCTTTAGTGGGTCCTTCTGGATGTGGAAAATCGACTACGTTAAGAATGATCGCGGGTTTAGAAGAAATTACCAGCGGCGAACTATATATCGATAACAAATTAGCGAATGATTTATCACCAAAAGATCGCGATTTAGCGTTTGTCTTTCAAAGCTATGCCCTTTATCCCCAAATGTCTGTTTATAACAATCTTGCCTTTGGCTTAAAAATGCGAAAAATCAAAGAAGAAAAAAAAGATAAGGAAGGTAAACCTATCTTAAGCACTGATAAAAGAAAAATAGTATCAATTAAAAAAGATTTAAAACATATTGAACACGACATCATCCTTTTAAATAAATTTATTAATAATAATGATAAGAATAAAGAAACATATATTCTTAGAGTTAATGAATTAAAAGATGAAAAAGATAAGTTATTAAAGCAATTAGATTATTATTTATCTACTCCTCAAACGACTTATATATATCGCCATTATACTAAAGAAGAAATTGATGAAAAAGTTTTAAAAGCCGCGAAAACATTAGAAATTGAAAAATATCTACGAAGCAAACCTAGTGAATTAAGTGGTGGACAAAGACAACGCGTCGCATTGGGTAGAGCCATTGTAAGGGACACTCATTTATTTTTAATGGATGAACCTCTTTCCAACTTAGATGCAAAATTAAGAGTGGCGATGAGAAGTGAAATTGTTGAACTTCATAAAAAAATAAAATCGACTACAATTTACGTAACTCATGATCAAACCGAAGCGATGACCATGGCGGATCGGATTGTGGTTATGAAAGATGGCTATATTCAACAAGTTGGCACTCCGAAAGAAATATATGATCATCCTGCGAATTTATTTGTGGCGAGTTTTATTGGTAGCCCGGCAATGAATATGATTAACGCTACCTTAAAAGATGGCGTCCTAACCTTAAATGATGAATATGAGCTTCACTTAAATGAAGAACAATTATCGCTCGTATATAAATTCTTTAATGATGAATTAATCAATTTAAATAAGAAAAAAGATGATTTAATCGAATTAATTAATAAAAAAACTACTTATTTAAAGAACAACAAATTAAGAAATAAAATTAAGAAATCTTTAAATAAAGAAATCGATAAATTAAATGAAGATTTAAATTTGACCAATGAGCATATTTCCATTTTCAAAGATAGGATTAACACTAATAGTGGTTCATTAATCATTGGTATAAGACCTGAAAATATTAAATTATATAAAGATGTTGTCCATTTTAATAAATATAGTTCCCCTCTTCCTATTAAAGTTAAAATACCAGAATTATTAGGCAATGAATATTACATCCACACCTATTTATTTGGAACTAATTTTATTTGTAAAATCGATACAAAAGAATTGATAAAAATGGATGATGTACTAGAAATTGTGTTTGATAAAAATAGTCTTAATATTTTTGATCCGATAACTAATGAAGGCATATTTTAATGAATAAATTTTTATTTTTTATATTATTACTTTGTTCTTGTCTTTCATCTTGTACGAACAGTAATGATTTAAATTCTTCCTCTAATTCTATTAATTCTATTTCATCATCAATTGATGAAGAAACTATCCAAGCAATTCATTTTGATGATTCAATAGCTAAATTTCCTAATTTTAGATTATCCGCGAATGGAATTGATGTTCCATTAATGAATGTAAAAGTTAATAACAATCATATTTATTCTCTTTCTGAAGATAGAAGTGATTCTGGATTAGGACGCTTATATTTAAAAAAAGAAACTGCATTTACTTTACGTAGTTTAAATTCTTCATTTTTAGAAAATTCATTAACGAGTATTTATCCTTCTAAATTTAGTATTATTCCAACATATATTTCGAGTAGCGAAGAAACTTTTACCATTTATCAAAGTGGCAAATATGTCATCAATATTAATAATGACGCCACTAATGCGATCCAACTAATTGTTTATGATTATGATGATTTATCTTATCGTGAATTTGATTCGTATTTAGCTAATCCATCTTATAATGTCATAACATTTAAAGGTGGCATATTTGATAGAAATAATTGTTCATTAATTGATAATAATAACTACTTAAGATTAAGTTCCAATACTATTTTATTCTTGAATGATGAAACGATATTAAGATGCCGGCTCGAAGCTAAATCAAGCAATAATATCATTATTTTTGGAAGAGGAATAATTGACGGCTCTACTTTTAAAAGAAGCGATGTCATTGTCCCTATTAATATTGAAAAATGCACTGATGTATATTTGTATCATCTTACGGTTTTAGATCCTGCAGCGTGGAGTGTTAATTTTTATTTTTCCTCTCATTCTATGATTCAAGATATTAATGTTATTTCTTCTCGAGCGAATGGAGATGGAATCACACTTCAATCGTGTCATGATATCAACATTTCTAATTGCTACGTGAGAAGTTTTGATGATTCATTAGTGGTTAAAAATTATTCTTATCCATATGGTAATTCGTCTCGAAATACTCATGGTACATCGTACAATATTGTCTTTGATAATATTTACATTTGGACCGATTTAGCGCAGTCGATGGAAATCGGTTACGAAACGCTTGGAGAATATATCAAAAATATTACTTTTAAAAATATTATTGTCTTCCATGCTTTTCATAAATCTATCTTCTCAATCCATAATACGAATTACGCTAACATTAGCGATATTCATTATATCAATATCATCATTGAGGATTGTTCAATCGGACTTGGAGATGGAAATCATAATATTGTTGAATTTGTTTCAAAATATGATAGCTATTATAACTCATTGCCTGGAAACATCGAAACCGAAGTAGGAAACATTTATAGTGTTAGTATCGAAAATGTTTTTGTTTTAAGAGCTTCTAATTTTAAAAATATTTATTTTCTTTTTGAAGGGCAAATCGATAAAAGAAATGATTATTTAAATAATATTAGCGAAATAAAAGATGTTTCCGTTACTAATTTTTATTTAGGTGAAAACCCTATTTTGGATGGGAATAAAAATATCCATTTAAATAGTTATGCGAGCCAGATTCTTTTTACTCAAATTGATTGAACCATTTTTTAATAAATGCAGTTTTTTATTCCTATTATGCAAATTAATGACATTATCTTCATTGGATTTCAAAAATATAATGATAATACAAAAGGTGAACTCTTATGACTAATTTTAAAAAAGTTTTGTACGCTGCTTTAATTACTCTTCCATTTTTATTTGCTTCTTGTAATGGGAGCTCTTCTTCTTCGCTATCATCTCCATTACCAAGCGATGATTTAAAAAAGATTAGCGAGACTAAAATTATCACTTATGAAGGGCCTAAAACGTTAACAAGCAGTTCATTATGTTCTGTTAAAGTTAATGAACAAGAATTATTTGTTTATGAAACTAAAGTTAATCCAACTCGTATTTTTACTTGGGAAGATAAGACGATTAAAAATGCCCTTTGTTATTTTGATTTTGAAGGCGAAGTTAAAATTACTATAACTGTTAAAGAAACGGTTAAAACCGCTAAGGTGTCTCCTCTTTCATACAATATTGTTCCTACTCTCTCAGGTAACACCATTTCATTTAATATCAATCAGCCAAATAATTATGTTATTGAATATAATGATGATTACAACACTTCTATTCATCTATTCGCTAATCCTTTAGAAGAAAATCCTCTAGACGAAAATAATCTTCCAGATAACACCATTTATATCAAACCTGGTATGTATGATGCTGGCGCTATTCCTTTAAGCGAAGGCGCAACTTTATATATCGCTGGTGGAGCATATGTTTACGGTAATATTCGCAGTGAATTATTAAATAATATTACCATTCGTGGAAGAGGTATTATTTCTGGAGAAATTTATACCCGTGTATCTCAAGGTGATGTCACAGTGCCTATTGAAATTAGAAGAGGCAAAAACATTAAAATAGAAGATATTATCATTTTAGATCCGGCTGGTTGGGCCACCACATTCTATGGTTGTGATGGATTAGAAATAAATAATATTAAGATCATAAGTGCACGTCCTAATGGCGATGGTTTATCTATTCAAGGTTGTCGTAATGTGACTGTTAAAGGTGGATTTGTTCGCACTTGGGATGATTCTTTAGTTGTTAAAAATAACGACGATATGTCGAGTGAAAACATCACATTTGACGGAGTTAATATCTGGACTGATTTAGCTCAAAGCATGGAAATAGGCTTTGAAACGCATGGAGCTTACATTAAAGATGTATCCTTTAAAAATATTACAGTATTTCATAGCATGCATAAGGCAACGATGAGCATTCATAATGCTGATATTGCTAATATTTCAAATATACGTTATGAAAATATTACTTTAGAAGATGGACAAAATTTAGGTGATAACCGAGTTGATGGTGAAGATGATTATTTCATTGATATTTCCATCGAATATTCTAGTGAGTGGAGCGAGTCTCCTAATTTAGGTAGTGTCAGCGATGTCAGCTTCAATAATATCAATGTTTTAAAAGCTGAATCATCTATTATTTCTCGCGTTAAAGGCGATACTGGCTCAAAAGCCATAGTTAGTAATGTTACTTTTTCTAACATGACATATTGTGGGAAAAATGTTTCTAATGGCGATGATTTCTTCCTTTTAGTGGGTGATAATGCCACTAATGTCAAGGTGAATAAAGGGGAAGGCACTGGCGCGAGTGCATATAAAGCCTATGATTTAAGTGAATTAGATAAAACTAAAGTTAATATCGTTAATAAAGAATGCATTGAACAAAAAACAATTCTTGTTCCTGATTTTGCTAAAATGAATGGTGATCTTTCATTTTTAGGAACACCTTTAGAAATTGAAGAAGGAGAAATCAGTGTCACGCATGGCAAAGGGAAAACTGCTTCTAGTCCTATTGATGATGGCAGTGGCTCATTCGACACTAATGAATATCCAGCTTCCAATTTATTAAAAGATAATGATGATAAATTTGTTTCTAAACCATTTGTTGGCGAAGATAATGAATGCATTGTTATTACAATTCCGTTTAATAAAGAACTCTATGTTGGCACTCTTCGTTTAATCGGAGATAAGTCGAATGATTCTTCTTATAAATATGATATTGAAGTGCGATATTTAAAAAAGAATTCTTCCGGAGTTTACGCTAAATATACGACTGCGGTAACCTCTTCTACTTACACCTTTACTCCAACCAAGGGTAATGCGATTGATATCAATTTTTCTTCAACAACAATTATGGGAATTCAACTTAAATTCTATCCTAACAAAAATGATTTATTTAACCTAGGGCATGTCGAATTTTCTAAATTACAATTATTTGCACCTTCTCTTTCTTACAATAAGCCAATCGTTGATTCAACTGAACATTATGATGTATATACCGCTAGTAAGATAACGGACGGTAATCCTGATGGAACGAGCTATTATGAATCAAACGCTTTGCCTGCTTATTTAGTCATTGATTTAAAAGATGTCTATACCATTAAAAATATATCTCTTCACCTTCCTAGCGCTTTAACTTGGGATAAAAGGACACAAGACATTGAGCTATTAGGAAGTGATAGCAATAATGAATACGATGCAAAAAACACTACTTTTACAAGCTTTTTCAAAAAACCTTGTGTTTTTGATCCGCTTTCAGGAAATAAAGTTCTCATCGATGTTGATAACATTCAAATGAGATATTTAAAGATTGTCATTACCACAAATGACATTGCCGGAAATTACAAAGCACAGCTTTCTGAAGTCTATGTGTTTGGTAATAAATAAGACTTTAACATTAAAAGAATGGAGGAATTAAAATGAAAAATAAGAATCTCTTATTAATGTTAAGTGCCTTGGCATTATGCGGTGGAGTTGTTTCAGGAACTGCTAAAGTTTCTATTGATGGCCACACTCTTAATCCGGGTATTAAAAGACTTTGGGATTATAATGCGAAAGAAGATGTCGACATTGATAATCTCGATGTTTTAAAAGATGAAAAACGTCTTTTATCAGGAGGCGCTAGTGATTTAGGCTATTCCTATATCGATGTTGATTCATCATTAGCGGTAAACGCTGATAATCCAATTTACAAATACTCCAGCGAAGTTCAAAAAGGAAATCTAATTTTAAAACTTGAAGTAAATTTTGATGAAAGCGTTGATCTTTCTAAAATATTTATGAAAGTTTGGAGTAATAATGATTCGCTTGGAGATTCTCCTCTTGTCAAATTAAATAAGACAATTAATGTTGATGAAGATGAGAATAGTTCAATTCAAAAGGGTGAATGGACGACACTTACTATTTCATTTTCTCAAACTTTTGCGGAAATGAAATATCAAAATGGTGATGTCGATGTTGCTAGCAATTTATGCGGCTTATTCTTAATTTCTGAAGAAGGCAATGCCGGTCATATCAAAATTAGAAAAATATCCTTATTATCAGGAGAAAACGAAACTATTATCGATGATTTCCATCGCGATAATGGCAACCCCGCGAATTGTTGGTGGTCTGGCACGCAAGGAACATTTGTTAAACGTTATATTACAGTTAAAGATGGTGGCTCATATACCTATAAAGCTGGTGCTTTAATTGATAAGAAAAATCTTGTTTTAAACGCTAAAGGTGATTTAAGCGGTATGTCTCTTGCTTTAGTTAAAGCTGATGGAACTATTGGAGATTACATCGCTGCTAGCTTATTAAAAGATCAAAATAATGAAGCTATTTCAACAACTTATGATGAATATAAAGGCGTTTCTATTAATTTAGCCAATAGTGGACTAGAGGGCGAATTTGCGGGATTTAGTGTTAAATCAACAACCGAATTAATGATTAATAAAGTATACGCTAGCGATTGTTCCACTCGCGCTCCTGAAAGATTAAGACATGAATTAGATTTGGATAATGCTATTTTCTTTAATGATTTTAACGTCAAATATGAAGAGGGTAAATATCCCACTAATTATGATGCTAGTACAACTGAAACTCCTGAAGTTTTAAAAGAACACGGCATTGAAAGAACGGTTAACTGGGGTGAAACAACCGGCATTAAATTTGACGGCAGTTCATTAGTACTTGATAAGACCGATAAATTAGGTAACTTCTTTATGGCCACAACTAGCACCATTACCGAAAAGGATTATTTAGTTATTTCTCTTAAGGTAGAAGAAAGTGCTTCATTAGAAAAATTACGTTTCACTGTTGGCGGTAGCACAGTTTGGTTAAAAGATGCGAAAGCGGAATTTGGCATTGCTACAACATCAAGCATAAATAGTAAAGATCCTTATTATGATGCGACAAGTGGATATCAATGGTTTGTGATTAATCTTGAAGAAAGTGGCGTTGATACTAGCAAATTAAATAGCGAATTTACCATTTTCTATGACCATAGTGTTGGCAAAATCTTAATTGATGAAATATTCTACGCTGATGCTGCTGAAGCCGATTATAATGAACCAGTTCCAACTGGAGCGGAAGGAAATGTTGGGGAAGCTGGATATTTCTACGGTGGATATATTCCTGCCGGAACTCGATTCTATACCTTTACATTGACCGCTGAAAAAGATGGCTTAACTCTTGAAGATTATAATTTAGAGCAAGCCGGTGTTGGCTCTAAATATGTTGTTAATAAAGAATTAATTTTAGAAGATGGATCATCTCTTGAAGCTAAAACATTTAAGAAAGATGAAACATTAAAAGTGACTATCGATTTATTAAAATCTGGTTTTGATACTTCTATTTCTTCCCATTATCATATGCACTTTAAAGCTGGACAAACCTTCAAGGTCAGTGCTTTAGCCACCATCAGTGTCTATAATCCTTGGATTGAATTATTAGCTGAAGACAAAACTGTTACTTTCTCAAGTGGCTATACATATGGCTTTGGATTAGATCTTCCTCATTATGAAGCTGATCGATTAGGAGTTACTATTGAAGCTGATAAGGATTATGCAAATGGTTTATTCTCAGTTCGTTTTGAGATTGGTGGAAAATTAGTTTGGATTAAAGACGCTAAAACTCCAAGTGGTGAATCAGTTAGCTTAGATTTAAAGAAAGGTTCAAATTATATTGAACTCGATTTAGTGGCTGCTGGATTTACTAGTTCAGACATTTATAACGCTGACGCACTCCATGTTCATACCGGAGACGTGGCTGTTACAGAAGAAACTACCTTAAAATTCACCAGCATTAAATTTATTAGAACTGGAACATATGGTGAACTCAATATGTCTGGTTTAGAAGAACCAGATTATGAAGCACCAAAAGGTGAAATTAAAGTTGAAAAAGAAAATTATTACGCTGGCGATAGTGTGAAATTTAGTGTTACCGCGAGTGATAATAAAACTGAAACTAAAGATTTAAACATTGAAACTAAAGTCGTTTTAGGCTCTGGAACTTCATTAGAAGAAATCGAAGTTAAAGATAATACCTTCATTGCTAAAAAAGCTGGAACTTATACCATTACTGTTGTTATTAGTGATAAGGCTGGCAATCAAGTGACTTTGACTAAACAAGTCGTCGTTAAAGAATTAACTGCTCCAACTGGTTCAATTTCTGTTGATAAAGCATCTTATGTTGCTGGAGATACTGTTAAGGTTAGCATTACCGCGAGTGATGAACTTACTCCTAGTGATAAATTAGTAGTTGTCACTAAAGTTATGTTTGGTGATAAAGAAGTTGCTTTAACTAATGGTGAATTTGTCGCTAGTGAAGCTGGAACTTATGTCATTACTTCGACAATTACTAACGAAGCTGGTTTATCGACCACGTTAACTAAGAGCATTGAAGTCACCAAGAAAAAGAAAGGTGGTTGTGGCGGATCAATATTAGCCACCAGTGGTATTATTGCTCTATTATCCGGCTTAGGCGTTAGTGTTCTTCTTGTTAAAAAGAAAAAAGAAGATAAATAAGTTTGATTTATACAATACTAATTAAGGGAATGTACTAAGTACATTCTCTTTATTTTTATCGAACATTAAGTTAAAATATAAACGTATGTATAAACTATTGATTATCGATGATGAACCATTAGTGAGATATGGTTTAAAAAATACCATTGATTGGGCTAAATATAATGTTGAAATAATTTCTGAAGCCAAAAATGGAATCGAAGGCTTAGAAAAGATTGATAATTTAAATCCAGACATTGTTTTATGCGATGTGAAAATGCCACACATGAACGGGTTAGATATGATTAAAAAAGCTAGGGATTATGGCTTTGATGGTGAATTTATATTGTTATCGGGATTTGGTGAATTTGAATTTGCTCAAAAAGCGATTGATTATGATGTCATATCGTATTTACTTAAACCTGTCAGCAACGAAGAACTAGTGGATACTGTTTTAAAAGCTATTGAAAAATTAAAGCAAAAAAGAAATGTCAAAAATATGAATTCTTTCTTAGACAGTGGTAGTGAAGATTTAAAACGAAGAATTATTCGTACATTAGTTCGAAAAGATTATAACGATATCGAAGTCGTCAAAAAAGAAATTATACTTTTGAATATTGCAGGATATTGTTTTGTTGATGAAGGGTATTTTCTCATTGGTGTATTAGATGAATCCTATAAAGAAAACGCTGATGAATTATTTATTTTCGAAAATATCCTTGCCTCTTATTTAAAAAAAGAAAATATTCCATTTCTTTCAGGCATATATCATGAAAAGATTTCCTTTGTTATCGATAAAATTGTGGAAGATAAATTAGATGATATTCTCTCTATTTGTTTTGATAAATTTAAAAAGGAATCCGACCTCACTATCTCTATTGGTATCAGTTCGTTATTCAATGATTATCATAAAATTGATTTAGCTTATGAAGAAGCCAAATCCGTTGCTAATAATGGACTTATGCGTTTTATCAATAGTGTTCAATATTTCAACAAAGTTTCGAAGAACTATTCCACTAATTTGCTAAGGGCGTTAGATATTATTCATAAAGAATACGCTTCTAATTTAGATATAAGTTACGTTTCTGAAAAATTAAATGTGTCAGAAAGTTATCTCATGCATTTATTTAAAAAAGAACTGGGTATTACCTTTAATAATGTTTTAACCGATACCAGATTAAGAGAAGCCAAAATATTATTAAAAGAAGGCATTTTAAGAATTAACGAGATTGCTTATAAAGTCGGCTACAATGATGAAAAATATTTTACTTTAGTTTTTAAAAAGAAGAATGGTATCACTCCAAGTGAATATGCTAAAGCTAAATAGGCTCTCACTAGTTAAAAAAATATCGATTATATTATCTATTTTTTTATTTTTTTCTTTAGCGAGTACTGTTTCCTTTTTTGAAGTTTATAAAAATGTTTATCTCACTCAAAAATTAACTAATACGGTTCAATTAGAAAACGAAATCAAAGATAAGAGTTTGCGCGATATTTTTTATAATATCGTCATATTGAAGGAACAAATTTATACAAGCGATAACCTTTCTAATTTTGATGAAAATAAAAAAGATAATACTATTTTTAAAGCGACAATTGATCATATTGGCTATAACAAAGATATCTATTTAAATTTTGCTTATTATTATGAGAATAATATTATTTTTTATGATGATATCAACTATTTAACATTTGGAGTTGACCTCATCAGCGAAAACGAATTAGATAATGTTTTATATTTAGGAAGAACTTCCATTTATGATGATTATAACTATTCAGTAGTGGTTCGCATTAAAAATAACGAACGCATCTATTTATTTTTCTTAAATAACAATTATCTTTCTAGTATTCTTTCTAATAGTCGAAAGTCATTATTCATATTAAGCAATGATCAAAATTATTGTTATATGAGCAATGATAATATTTATCTAGATAAAAATATTTATGATCTCGATAATATTAAACAAACTTCTAAAATTATCGATATTTTCAACCATAAATGGTTCTTAGTTTCGAGTCGACTAGATAATATCTCTAATTTGAGCACGAACTTATATTTATTAACTTTTTTTGATTACAACTCTTTATTTAGTCAAATTAATTCTGTCGAAATCATTGCGACTTCTATTCTAAGCATTGTTTTATTGTTTTTTATCGTTGGGACGTTTGTTTTATATCGAAAAACTATCCTTCCCATCAACCATTTATCAAAAGAATTATCTTCACTAGATGTCAACAATATATCTGTTAGTAAACTCAGCAAAAAAGAAAGCAAAAACGAAATTGATATTTTAGAAAATAGTTATCTTTCATTGATATCGCGTATTGAGGATCTTTTAGAAAATGAAAAGATAGATAACGAAAGAAGCCGTAAATTAGAACTCGATTCATTACAAATTCAAATTAACCCTCACTTTTTATATAACGCCTTAGACACTATCGCGTGGATGGCTAAAATAGAAAAAAATAAAGATATTGAACAATTCGTCATCTCTTTAGCGCATTTCTATCGCCTTTCTTTACATAAAGGTGAAAAATATATCAGCATTAAAGATGAGATTGATATTGCTAAATACTATCTTTATATCCAAATTAAAAGATTCCCTCAAATTTTTACATTTGATATCGATTACGATGAAAATCTATCGCCTTATAAAACGCTTAAATTAATACTTCAACCATTCGTGGAAAATATTATTAAATATGCTTTTAATGACATTTCTTATCCTGGACTAATTAATATTAAGGCCATAAAAGAAGATGAATACGCTGTTTTCAGTATCAAAGATAACGGAGTTGGGTTTGATGTTAATAAATTAAACGAATTAAAAAATAATAATTCACGAAGTGGATATGGAATTAAAAATGTATTAGAGCGATTAAGCTTAGAATATAAAACTAATTATTATTTTCATATCGATTCTTCAATTAATAAAGGAACTGTAATTACGATAAAAATCCCTTTAGATAAAAAAGATAATTAATCATTTATTTTTGTACTCGTTGATATTGCGATTGATATTCGTTAAAGAAGTTATTATTTCTTTAGTTAATGTTTGAACAATGACGAAGACAATTCCAATTAATATTAAATAAAAAGCAATTAAAATAAGGCAGATAATAGCGTTCTCTTTATTTAGTTTAGAAGATGATATTGTTGAGATTAAAGAAATTTTATCAGTGATTGTTTTTTTAATGACATAATTAGAAAATAAATTTCCATTGATACCCTCTTTATATTGTTTATTATTTAAAGCGACATCATCTAAATTGTTATAAAGCATGATATTATCGTAAATTAAATATGTTAATGGCTCTTTATTATTATTTAAGGAAGTGAATGTAAAGATATTTTTATAAATATCAAAGCTTGAAAAGTCGATAAAAATGTAGCCAATTATACTATCTTCGTGTTTGATTTTACTGACTAATGACATCATCCCGTATTTAGCATCGTATTTATTGAAATTATAAGATGAATTGAGAAATTGATTTCTAATTAGTAAATAGTTATCGACATCACTTCCTTTGATTTCATCATAAAAAGGAAGAGCAAAGA
>CAVDWX010000049.1:0-9170 GCA_963612735.1 Gemmiger formicilis
TATGTAGAGACCTATAAAAATAAAAACGCCTTATAAAATTATGGAAGAGTTAGGGATTCAAAGTATGCATTTTTCCTAATTGACATGTTATTTTTTTCATTATTCTTTAATTAAAAGTTAATAGATTTATATTCAACATATAAAAATTATAATTTTTTGCTAGTAAATAAAAGTAAACCTTGATTATAATCTTGATATTAAAAATAAACTTTTTAGTTTTTCCCCTTACTATATTTTCATTTTTATTATTTATGGGCACATTAGATGATTCTTTATTTCTTAAAAATCAAGTTTTAACTTATATTGGCAATAAGCGCAAATTTCTTAATGTCATTGAAGAAGCGATAGTCATTATTTTAAACGCCTTAAATAAAGATAAATTAATAACATTAGATTTATTTTCTGGCAGTGGAATTGTTGCTCGTTTGCTTAAAGGATATAGCAAAACAATCATCGCTAATGATTTAGAAGATTATTCATATCTTATTAATCAATGTTATTTATCCAATAAAGACGAATTAGATATAGATTTATTTAATTCGTATTTAAAAGAAATAAATAATCACATATTGTCTAATCCAATAAGCGGGTTAATTAGTAAAAATTATGCTCCTTTAGATGACACAGACATCAAAGAAAAGGAAAGAGTTTTTTATACTCGTGAGAATGCTATGTATATCGATAGTTACCGCTACTACGTTGATGAGTTAGTTCCTTTATCATATCGAAAATTCTTTTTAGCACCCCTATTAGTGGAAGCTTCAATTCATGTCAATACATGCGGCATTTTTAAAAGCTTTTACAAGGATAAAAAGACCGGTATTGGCATATTTGGTGGGAGTAATGAGAATAATTTAGATCGCATTAAAGGTAAAATTAATATACAAGCACCTATTCTTTCTAATCATGAATGTGAATATATGGTTTATAAAGAAGACGCTAATGAATTAGTGAATTCTCTTCCTCTTGTTGATGTTGCCTATTTAGACCCACCTTATAATGAACATCCCTATGGATCGAATTATTTTATGCTCAATCTCATCTTAGAAAATAAGATAAATGGAGAACTTTCATCTGTTGTGGGCATTCCTTCTACTTGGAATAGATCAAATTATAATTATATGAAGACAGCGTATAAAAGTTTATATGACCTAATCAAGAAATTAAAAGCTCGTTATATTTTGCTTTCATACAATGATGAAGGCTTTATTTCATTCCAGGAGATAAAAGATATGCTCTCTTCTTTTGGAGAAGTCGAAATAAAACAAATACCTTATATCACTTTTAAAGGTTGTCGAAATTTGCTAAATCGTAACATTCACACTCATGAATACTTATTTATTCTTAAAAAGAAGGAATATAAGGATTAGAAAAATTCGATTTTTTCTTATTTTTTATTAATTTGATATTGAGAAGAAAATCGTTATTTTGCTATACTAATAAAGTCAGGTATGAAAATTAATTATCCTGTATCTCTTTTTTCTAGAACCGTTGTTGCTTCTGGATCGTTATTTTATCGACATAAATGTGTGACCCTAGTTTCTGATTCGAATGGCCTTTATTGTTTTAATGTGATTAATGACGATTATAAATTTTCCTATGCTGTTGAAATCACTATTAAAGATGATCAATTTAAGAAATATTCGATTCGCCCAACTGAAGGTAAGTACTCTTTAGCGGCGGTCTATGCCTGCATTGAATTTTTAAAGTTTTATGGCGAAAAAGATGAAACTGTTGATTTTCCTAATCGCATTAAATTCATCTATACCACTATTAAAAATGCATACGGATTAAATGACAATGAAGGCTATGATAAATTCTTAAAAGAAGTAATTCTTTCATTAACCGAAGAAGAAAAGAATGATATATACAACACCACATTACTTTTTTATAAAGTCATTACTAAAAATCGTCTCTTTAATTCCACTGATTCAATAACGATTACATTTAGATTTATAAATCAAATTAAAATCGATAATGATGCTCTAGCTAAGTTTATTAAGCCACTTGCTCATGAGGCTTTTACTTCTTATTCTTATTTAGGCAATTCCCTTGATTTCTTATTAAGTAATATATATTACATATTAGATTCTCAATATAAAGTATCCGCTACGGAAGCAGTTATAGAAGAATTTATATCTTTTTATAAATCTGATACTTCTTATTCCTATGTTTTATCGCAGCATTTGAAGACGCTATGTACGTATTTTATAGGTCACGATGTTTTACTCGAAGATTTCGTTATTTTTATCTTCTCGCATCCTGATTTAATGGACTCTAGTCGTTTGATTTGTCTAATTGTTAATTATTGTTTTGAACATGAATACGAAAAAGCTTTGAAATTATTTCCTAAAAGTATGTATAGCAACTTAGATAGAGATGCGAAAAAGAATTATATTGCCTTTTTAATTGAACTCGATAACGATAAAATGAAGGCATATTCACTTGCTAATGGATTGATTTCATCTAACTGTACTTTTTCTGATTATGTTTGGTATAAGGAATTAAATCCTCCTCAGGAATATGGCCTATCCGAAGAATTGCTATATGATTTTGCTATCAATAATAAATTTAAAGCTGCATATCTTGTCTATAACCATAAGCAAATCACTGTTCCAATATTAAAAAGCATTTCTTTTAATGATTTTAAAATTGTTGAAAATATTTTGCTAAGCGAATATAAAGCTTTGACTATTGAAGCTTTAAAAGCAGTTATTGAACAAAAGATTTATTTAAAAAACGTTAATGAACAATTGGTGGTTTCTTATCTATTTGAATTGAAGAAATTTTCATTAACGGAATATGGAAAACTCCGTAATAATCCAAAAATTAAGGAAATCATTGGTCGTAGTGCTTCATTTAGATATGATGATGTCATCACTTTAATGAAAACTCATCAATTAGAAAATCATAATCTTTATAAATTTAAAGGATAACATATGTTTACTTCATCAATTCAAAGATTTTCCGTTACTGATTCTGAAACATCATTATTTGCATTATTTAATGATGAATGTTATTTGATTCTTTATCATTTTGATAGTGAAAATGAATGTATGAATTTTGAGGCATTTTTGCTTCCTGAAAAAAGAAAAGAGTATCCCGATGCCTCACTTTATTTATCATTTGATTGCTACGCAAATGGCGATGTTGAAATCAATACACATTATGTCGATTTTGGCGCTCAAGATGTTTATAAATTAAATTTAGAGAAGAAAATATTTGCTAATTATATTGCTTCTGTCGATACCAAATTAAATGATGAACAATATCTGAATAAATATAGTGAGATCAGTTCATATTTAAATATTTTTGTCGGCCTTAAACCAAAAGATATCGCTAAACGTATTGAAGAAAGAAAAGAATTTATCAATATGATTGATTCTTTATCTAGCTTATCTTTTAAGAAGGATAATGATAAATTAGTCCATGTTATTCCGATTATTCGCTGGATTGTGGATCACGATAATGCTTTACTAAATTTAAAAATAGGGACTACTAAATTTTATGGTATTAATTCTATTTCGACCTTTATTAATGCATGTGAAGAAGAAAAAGTGGTGACGTATGGGAAGGAATGCTCTTTCAAACACACTATGGCCTCTTTTGACGAAGAAAGTCAAAAATTAATTGAGATTCTTTCAAGAAGAGAAAGATATTATTACGCTAATAACTATATCAAAGATTCCACTGTTGAAGATATCATTCTCGCCTATCAAGGATCATCCGTTTTTATTTCTTATAATACGAATAATGGAGATAGATACCAAACTTTTGGTGAACCGAATAAATATTATATCGATGATAAAGAATTGTTCGCTGAAGTTCGTATCAACGAAAAAGGCGAATTGGAAACCGTTCCTTCTTTGATTGATAATAATTACAGTATTTTCATTTTCCCACGTCGATGGTTTTTTATCGATGAAATAAAAAAGAATATTCAAATTGTTCGTTTTAAAAATGAGATGACGATGCGTTTATTCGAATATTTAAAAGAGCATCCAACTTTAAATTATCAATATATTAAAGACATCTTTATCGACAAGTTTATTCCTCTTGTACAAGATAATTTAACCATTGATGATAAATATAAAGAACAGCATCAGGATGTCGCATTTAAGATTAATTATTATGTCGATATCAATGAAAAGGGTGAGTTAGAATTTGAAACTAAATTTTATAAAGGAAACGAGGAAATTTCAAAAGAAATAGTGGAGAATAACACGGTTTACGATGCAAAATACTCACTTTTTGTAACGTTAATTAATTCGTTAAATATCGTTGAAAATGGCACTGTCAATGATGAAGATGTCATTCTTTCTTTCCTCATCAACGGCTTTGATTCTTTAAAGAAAGTAGCCACTTTATATGTCTCAGATAAAATTACTGCTTTGAAAGTTAAAGGAGTCGGTAAGATTAATATTACATCGCAATTCAATATGGATTGGCTTGACATTTCATTTAGTAGTGATGAATATACTGATGAAGAACTTCAAGCGATATTGTCTGCTTATAAAAAGAAGAAAAAATTTATTAAACTCAAAGATAACATTATTACTCTTAATGACGAAAATATTGCTTCCCTTGCTTCTCTTGAAGAAGATTTTGATTTCAATAATGAAGATGAAGTTAAAGTTCCACTTCATGAATTATTTAAACTCAATTCTTATAGCGACACATTTAATATTTCATATGACAAACAAATAAAGGATATATTAGCCGCGATTAAAAATTATAAAAATAGTTCTTATACTCCATCTAAGATTTATAAAGACGTTTTGCGACCTTATCAAGTCGATGCCTTTAAATGGCTCAGTGTTTTAAAACAATATCATTTGTCCGGTATCTTAGCGGATGATATGGGCTTAGGAAAGACTTTAGAAATGATTTCTTTCATCACTTCTTTTGATAAGGATGAGCCAATTCTTATCGTCACTCCTAAAAACGTCATCTATAACTGGGAGAATGAATTTAAGACTTGGGATAAGAAACAAAAAGTTAAAATCATTCACGGTTTTAAAGATTATCGAAGAAATCTCATTTCTAAAATTAAGAAGGATGAAAAGGTGGTCTATTTAACTTCTTATGATGCCTTAAGAGGTGATATTGATTTTTATAAGGATACTCATTTTGCTTTGATGGTTCTTGA
The DNA here is from genome assembly GCA_963612735.1 of Gemmiger formicilis. Lineage (GTDB taxonomy): Bacteria > Bacillota_I > Bacilli_A > RFN20 > CAG-826 > CAVDWX01. The sequence continues at coordinate 5,150 of CAVDWX010000049.1, forward strand.
TGAAGCTCAATATATTAAAAATGTTTCCGCCCTCAAAACCAAAGCCGTTAAGGCGATTGATTCTGAATATAGATTTGTTTTAACTGGCACTCCAATCGAAAATTCATTATTCGATTTATGGTCAATTTTTGATTATTTGATGCCTCATTATTTATATGGATATAAAGGTTTTAAAGATGAATATTTAAACCTCATCATGAATAAAGATGAAGTGACGACAAAACGCCTTAAAGCTAAAATTAGGCCATTTATTTTAAGAAGAATTAAAGATGATGTTTTAAAAGAACTTCCACCGAAGAGTGAAACGATATTTACTGTGGATATGATTCCAGCGCAAAGAGAATTATATAAAGCCGAATTAGTTAAGATCAAAAAGAGTGTTGCTATGCACGAAGGCAATAAAATTCAGGTTCTTGCTGAACTAACTAAATTAAGAGAACTCTGCGTTGATCCCGCTATGTTATACGAAAATTTTGAAGAATTGTCCGGTAAAATGGATAGTGCTATTGAACTTATTAAAGAAGCTATTAATGGCGATCATAAGGTTCTCCTCTTTTCTACTTTTACCAAATCATTAGAACATTTAAAAGATATATTAGAAGAAGAAAATATCTCTTGCTATTACATTTATGGTGGAACAAGTGCTAAAGAAAGAATTAATATTTCTAAATCATTTAATACAAGTGATGATGTTAAGGTAACACTTGTTTCATTAAAAGCTGGTGGAGTAGGTCTTAATCTTGTCGGTGCGGATATCGTCATTCATCTTGATCCATGGTGGAATTTATCCGCGGAAAATCAAGCTAGTGACCGGGCGCATCGTATTGGGCAGACTCGTCCAGTTACCATAATTAAAATGGTCACAAAAGACTCAATTGAAGAAAAAGTTATCAATTTGCAAAAGAAAAAAGCTGAATTAGTGAATGCTGTTATCTCCACAAATGAGGGTAGTGTCTCTAGTTTATCTGATGAAGATATATCTTATTTATTATCGTAATTACATACTTTTTTTGCTCCTTCACAATTACTTGAAAAATATTTTTTAATTTTTTTAGCAAACTACTTGACAGAGTGCTAATTTGGATTACAATATAATTAGCACTTTGGAATTGAGAGTGCTAATAAATAAATCCTTGGAGGTAAAAATTTATGTCACGTAATTATTTAAAAAATATCAATGAAGGTAATTTCTTCGATTCATTCTTCGATAGTTTCTTTGCACCTGTTGAAGATGTTAACACTCATGGCTTGTTAAGAACTGATATTCATGAACACGATGACCACTATACATTGAAGGTTGAACTTCCTTCCGTTAAGAAAGAAAACGTTAAAGTTTCTATTGAAGATGGCTACCTTGTCATCAACGCCGAAGTGAAGAAAGAGGAAGAAGAAGGCGGCAAAGTATTGCGTAAAGAAAGATATTATGGATCAATTGCACGTAAATACTATGTTGGTAATGATGTTTCTGAAAAAGACATCTCTGCTTCCTTAAATGATGGTGTCCTTAAAGTCATCATTAAGAAACCTGTTCATGTTGAACCTGAAAAGAAATACATCGAAGTTAAATAATTTCATTGATAATCACAAATAAAAGCACTCCTTACGGGGTGTTTTTATTATGTACTTTTTGTAGTAAATAAAATTACTGTCAATATATCATAAATAATAGAAAAGCATTTTTTATATTTACTGATTATGCTGACTATTACACGATATTTCGATTCTTTTAAAGCTTTCTACCTATAATAAGATTCTTTATCGGTAAAGATATATTTACTTAATTTAAGTTTTATAAAAGAAGATGATATGAAAAACGGCTTTAACTTATCTTAAATTGTGGTTTATCATAATTGCGTTAATTGATAAAATTTAAAAGACATCAATATAAAATAATCCGATGGACACACAAGAAGGGAGAAGGTTATTAGTTAATAGACTATTTAACCCAAGGATATAAAAATATGAATATAGCATTAATTTTAGCAGCGGGAAGTGGATCTCGTATGGGTAATAGTGATAAACCCAAACAATTTCTCCCATTATACGGTAAACCTTTACTTATCCATACTGTTGAAGCTTTTGAAATGCATGATGAAATCGACGCCATTGTCATATCTACAAATGAACAATATATCGACCAAGTTAAGATTTGGTGTAAACAATATGATTTATCTAAAGTTAAAGCGATTGTTGCGGGTGGTAGTTCACGTCAAATTTCTGTTTATAATGGTTTAAAAGGAGTTGGAAGTATTGGAGCATCTGATGATGACATTGTTCTAATTCATGATTCCGCTCGCCCATTAATAAGTCAAAAGATTATTTCTTCTAATATTACTGCTTGTTTAAAATATGGGGCTGTAGACACGGTTATTAGTGCCACGGATACTATTATCGCCAGTAAAGATGGTTTACAGATTAATGATATTCCTAATCGTAAAGAATTATATCAAGGCCAAACACCACAAACATTTAGATTTGGTCTTATCTTAAAAGCTCATGAATTAGCAAAAATTAATGAAATTGATAATGTCACTGATGACTGTAAATTAGTCATTTCCATGGGTGAAAATGTTCATCTTGTGGAGGGTGATAAACTCAATTTTAAAATTACCACATTTGATGATTTAATGATGCTAAAGGCTTTACTTAAAATTGGAAAATCTGAGGTTATCTAATGTTTAAAACAATTTATAAAATAACTTCACCAGAAATTATTGAAGAATTCGTTAATATAGTCGATTATGACAATACAAAAGTATTAGTTAAAGTCGATTACATGGCTATCTGCCGAGCGGATATTCGCTACTTTTTAGGCACTAGAGATAAACTAGTTCTAGACCATAAATATCCTCTTGCTCCAATTCATGAAGCTGTTGGACATATTGTTAAAGACCCCACTCATCATTTTAAAATTGGTGATAAAGTTATCTTGCTCCCTAATTCGGTTGAAACAAAATATTTAGAGTTATTTGAAAATCAAAGATGTAGCAATAAAGATTTAGGCAATAATTATGCAACTCATTCGACATTTAGAAGTTCGTCTACGGATGGCTTTTTGACTACTTTTTGTGCCTTGGAACCTGAATTATTGGTTAAATATGATGATAATGTTCCTCCTTCACTTGCTGTCTTTTCTGAACTATTATCAGTGGCTTGCTCCGCTTTAAGAAGAATAGATTTTAGTAAAGTGAAACGCTTAGCAATGTTTGGAGACGGGATATTAGGTTACATTACTTATATTGTTCTCACTATTGATCATCCTGAAATAGATGTCACTTTATTTGGTGTTAATGATGAAAAAATGAAAATGTTTAAAAATATTAACAGAGCCAAAATTGAGGAATATAAGGGAGAGAAATTTGATACACTCATCGAAATAGTAGGTGGAAAATATGCTTCTGACGCGATTAATTCAATGATTGAAATAGCCGCTGTAGGAGCCGATCTTCTTTTAATGGGAGTTTCAGAAGACAAAGTACCTATTAACACGAGACTAATTTTAGAAAAAGGCCTTGTCTTAAAAGGAGCAACTAGAAGTTCTTATGAAGATTTTAAACATGTTGCTGAATTATTAAAAAATAAAAAAGTACAAGAACTACTCTCCCCAATGGTTTTATCAATTACTACTATTGAAAGCATTGTCGACGTTTATAAATGTTTTGATTTAGATATAAACAATCGGACTGTTATTGGTAAAAATATCATGAAGTGGTAATGGTGTTGTACATTCCACATTTATTATAAAAAAAGATAAAAAAGTCCAGTTTTAAGAGCTTATTGATATTTTTTATTAAAATTTGTGATTATTCAAATTTTATAAAGTATTTATCATCGCCATATGTTCATATCTTTTTTAAGTGCTTCATCAACAAAAAAAGATTTATATGGGCTTTGATATTATGATGCATTGATTTTACTTTAATCATTTATTCGATGTTGTTTTTCAATTAATCTTATCTAGTCATAGAGACTGCGCGCTATTCTGTGTAAACTCAGAAACTCTTTTCTAGCACTTGCTTCT
>CAVDWX010000050.1:0-25685 GCA_963612735.1 Gemmiger formicilis
ATTGAAATGTAAACACTATATCAGGATTTATGCTTTTTATATATTTAACAAATTTGTGTTTAGTTTTTATAAAATTGAAAGGATTTTTACTTCGATTAGAAAATGGAATTATTTTGTTATTGATGTTCAATTTATTAATATCATTTAAATGTTCATCATCACCAGTTATCAAAAAAATATCAATTTTTTTTAATTTTAGATATTCAATAAGTTCCTTCCTAAAATTAATAACAGTGTTTGATTGATTAGTTATTAATAAAATCTTTTTCATTATCTATGATGCTCCTTTATGATGTTATGTTAATTTAATGAAATTCTATGACTTAAGTACATTGAGCTACCATTCTAATAATTATCGAAGAAACAATAATTATGAATTTTCATCTTGTTTAATACCAAAATAAAATGAACACATACAAATATAGCAAAAAAATGACATTAAGTCGAATTTAGAATAAGCCTACGAACTAATGTTGTATTTTAGAACAAACATCATCATCAAATGTAATACCATTATCAAAATCAATAAGTCTATGGGCCGCAATATTAGCGTTCCATCTATTTTTAATAGTTAAATAGGCATTTTGGGCTAATTCGTCTCGAAAGATCTCGTTGTTAATAAGTTCTAAAAGAGAGAGATTGATTTTGTTTTGGTCAGCATAAGAAACTAATAGGCCGTTTTCTCTATCGTTGATTAAAAAATTAGAACTACCGGCTTCAATAGAAGCAAGACAAGCACATTTAGAATCCATAGCTTCGCTTAATACCGCTCCCCAGCCTTCTTGATAATCACTAGTAAAGAAAAATATATCCGATTGGCTCATTTCTTCTCTAACTTGATTATTGTTTAGACTTCCTTTAAAAATAACATTGCTACTTAAATTTAATTTATGAGTTAAAGATTGAAGTGAATCTAACATATCACCATCGCCAACGTATGTAAGAACGATATTACTTTTTAAATTTGACGGGAGAGAAGATAAAGCATATAGAGCTATTTCGGGATGTTTCCAATCAATAAAACGGCCGACAAACAAAAGTCGAATAACCCCGTCTTTTTTAGAAGGTTTGATAATAGTTTGTTCAATATGGCTCGGAAAATAACCCCATCTTAAAATCGTATTCTTGCATTTAAAAAAAGCATTTAAATCATTCTTTAAATAGAAAGAAGCAGCAAGGTAAATAACGTTCTTATGGTTATAAGGACTAATATTTTTTAAAGTTGATAAAAAATAATAAAACTTAGAATATTTAAAACCATTATGGGAATGAATTTTAAACAATCGTTCAGTAAACTTATAAGCTTTTTTATGGGCTTTCAAACGAATATTTATATATTTATTAGAATCTCCGCAAATAAATATATCAGCGCTTTTAATTATCTCAATACCACGTTTTTGAGCCTCTGAGGATTCATACATTTTTATGACAAATGGATACTTATCATTCATTTCTTGATACCCGAGTTTTAATCTGAAATCAGGAGTTTCAGAAACTGCCAAAAAATAATAATCAACACCTTTCATATTATAAAAAGACAAAGCAAGAGGAAGTTGATGATGATTTAAATAATTAGATATAAATGCAATAATCATCTTTTTTTAACTCTCCTTTTTGTACAAAAATTTAACAATTTTCTTTTTTCATCATGCGTTAAACCAAATAAATAAAAAAGAAGAGTAAATATTATAACAACGCCAACAAAGCATATTAATAAACGTATTTTCTCGTCAATATCAATAAAAATAGCGATTGGAAGAACAGCGGCAAGACAAACAATAAAAGCAATAGCAGTTCTTAAATAAACGTTTTTAAAGAAGTAACTTAAATTTACTTTTAAATACCGTTTATATGAAACATTAATATAAAAAAGTTCAAATATACGACTTATTGCAACTGAGATAGCTCCTCCAAGAGCCCCATAAAAATAGCAAAATAAGAAAGCTAAACCTAGATTAAGAGTAGCTTTAATAAGAGAACCTATCGCTAAAGGCTTTACATGATCAGAGATGAACATTTCGTTATAATAAATCACTTCTGGAACATAAACAAGTTGATAGAAAATAATTAAAATAGTTCCGATATAAACGATGCCGGTAGCGGAATCGTGTTTAAGCCAAATATTAATAAAATCTTTCCCACAGCAAACAAATCCAACAAATATTAAACCAACAAGAAATAATTGAATTTTAGCAACACTGATAGCGAGAGAATCAATTTTGCTTCGATCTTTTTCTTGTTTATAACGAGCGATTTTAGGTAAGAAAAAGCCTCCCATAACATTGCCGAATAAGTAAACATAAGACTCTAATTGAGTAATATAGCCAAAAGTAGCAATATTAGTGGAATCAGATACAATTCCTAAAATTGAAGGCATGATATTAAATACTAAACGAGCTGCGATTGAGTTAATAGCAGCCCAACCTGAATAAAATAAGACCGATTTAATAAACGCTTTATCAGCTTTAAAATGAAAATTAGCTTTGACCTTCAACTTACCGCGTATATATAGATACCGAAAGATATAGCATAAAAGAGCCGAACCAAAATTAGCAATAACTAAGCCGATTAAATTCCAGCCGAATAATAACGCTAAGGTGGAAGTTCCGACATATATTAAACGATGAATAATATCAATTAATTTCAATGCAATAAATTTCTCATAGGCTTGAAGTACTCCAGAAAAAACTGTGCATGGAAATGAAACAACGCTAAAACCAGCGGCAATTAAAAAAATAATTTTAAAAGACTCTCTCTCATCAACAGATAACCCAACATAAATATAATCGATGCAAAAATAAACAATAATAAAGGCGACTGTGATAATAATATCTACGATAATAAAAATACGGTAAATAACCGCTAAAAAGTTAGCCGTTCCTTCTTGATCATTCTTAGCCTTATATCTTGCTAAAAATGTATTAGCGGTTGATGATAGTCCAAAATCAATTAAGAATAAATTTATAAGGGAAGTTGATAAAGTGTATAAGCCATAATTTGATTTTCCAATTGTTTCTTTAATCCATGGTGTATAAATTAATCCTGATAATATTGCAAGAAATAAAGAAACATACCCCAGGAATGTTCCTAAGCTTATATTTTTTGTTGATTTATTTTCTATTGAATTTGAAGTCATGATTCAGTTTACTAAGACGAGCTGATTGATATTATTATATCATGCTTATAAAATCAACATTTAAGAAATATAAGACAGATATACTAATAGCCTGGCCGTTAATTTGAGCCACTATAGCTATATGTAAAGAGTATATTCCAAAACAAATAGAAATAATTTAAGATATAAACATGAACGAATTACAAAGCAAATTATTAGAAATACTTATTTGGTTCCATAAATTTTGTGAAAATAATCACCTAACATATTATCTTGCTTTTGGAACAATGTTGGGGGCAGTACGACACAAAGGCTTTATTCCGTGGGATGATGATATCGATGTATATATGCCTAGAGATGATTATGAACGTTACTTAGATTTAACATTTAATAAAAAAGGGAAATATGTAACTGAAAGTTATAGAAATGGGAATAAAGATTATGTCTACTCATGGACAAAGGTATATGATAGTGAAACAACGCTAGAAGAAAAATTACAAAAATATAAATTAGTGCGTGGATTATATATTGATGTCTTTCCATTAGATGGATGTGGCAATTCATTTAAAAAGGCGGAAAAGATAATTAAAAAGTGTGATTTTATAAAAAGATATAAAATTGTCAAATTTTTTACTTACAAAAAAGAAAGAAAATTTTATAAAAACTGTGGCGTTTTTTTAATTAATATTCTTCCACCATATAAGGGTAACTTTTTAAAAATAAACAAAAGAATTAATGAAAAATATTCAAGAATAAAATACAACGAATCAATTTATGTTTTTGATTCAGCAGAACCAAAAAAGACACGAAAGATTATAAACAAAGAAGTATTTGGAACTCCTAAACTTTATGAATTTGAAGGTCATTTATTTTTTGGTCCAGAAAAAAGCGAAGAATATTTAACCATAACTTTTGGCGATTATAGAAAGCTGCCGCCTATCGAAGAGCAAGTATCTCATCATACTTTCTCTTATTATGACTTAAACAAATCCTACTTAAAAAAATAATACTAATATGAAAAATACGGTATCTAACATAATTGTTAGCGTAATTATACCTGTTTATAATGTTGAAAAATTTATTGATAAGTGCATCAATAGTGTCATCAATCAAACTTACACTCAACTTGATATTTTAATTATTGATGATGGTTCAACTGACAATAGTTCAAATATAGTTGATAACTACGCTAGTAAGGATAAAAGAATTCGTGTTTTTCATAAAGCCAATGGTGGGATTTCATCCGCTAGAAATTATGGATTAGATAAAGCAATTGGCGATTATATTCTTTTCGTAGATAGCGATGATTATATCGAAGAAAATATGATTGAATCAATGCTAAAAGCAATCACTAACGCTGATGCCGACGATGCGATATGTCTTGAAGAAAAAGATGATATGCAAATGTTTAAAAACGACATATATATTGAAATTTTGCGAGATAAAATAGGTTCACAATTATGGAGACATCTATTTAAGGCTAGTTTATTCAATGAAGCACGTTATCCATTAAATAGATATGCTGAAGATATGATGGTTATTTGTAAAATTTTATATCATAAGAAAATAGTATTTGTGCCTAAAAAACTTTACCACTACTACCAAGCCAATGTAACGAGCGTATCAAATAATAAGAAATACAAATTTAAAAATTGTATAGATAGAGCAGTAGCGTTTTCAGATCGATATATTTTTATAAAAAACAAAGATGATATTGATAATGAGACAAAAGATATCGTTTTATCTCGTGCCGCTGATTTCTGTTTATCAACATTTTTAAGTTATAAAAAAGGTACAAACGATAATGATGATAAAGATGTCTCAGATTCATTTTTGTTTTTGAAACATAACAAAAAAGAAATACGAAAGAACAATAAAATTTCCTTCATAAGAAAAAAAGCTATATTCTTCTTACTGCATTGCCCTTTCTTATTTAATAAAATAGGAAGAACAATTAATAAAATTAGGAGTAAATAGTAAACTTCAAAAATAAATTCTTCACTAACTATTGTTTAACAGCTCTTCCGATTTAACTTTTATGATAATTCATTTTTAATATCAGTCGATGAAATATTAGGCGTTCTTTTAAGATGAACTATTTTTTTACCATTTTCTTCGCACCATTTTATCGCTTTTTGAAAACCATCATGACTTTGGTCTTCACCTATTGCAAGCACATCGAAATCAATATGAGATATATCATCTTCGATATTTGAATAAGGAACAACTTCATCAACAATTCGTAAATTAGAAATCAATTCTTTACGAATAGGATAAAAATACCTTAAAACGTGGGTGGGTTTTCTTTTCTTTATCGCCTCATCTATTTGAACCGCTACAATTAAATAATTACCATATCGCTTAGCTTGTTTGAATAAATTTAAATGTCCATAATGGAAATAATCAAAAACGCCAAATGTTATTACCTTAATCATCTTTTCTCTTTCATAAATCATATCTATCTTATTCTTTTTAATATTTTACCATGATCCCGTTTTCCGTTGCTGTTAATTTTTAGTTAGCAAGAAGCAAATATTTTTATAGTAGGTTGCTGAATTATATTTGTCTCTATTTAAAAGTGCGTTTTTGCCTAAATTGGTAGCAGCCTGTGGATTAGATTTTAAATAAACAATTGCTTCCATAATTTTTTGAATTAAAAGTTTTTGATCATTTTTATCAATTAGAATCGCACATTTTTCATCTACATATTCTGGAATGCCTCCAGAAATTGTTGTAATTAAAGGCCGACCGCACATAGTTGCTTCAATAATGGTATTGCCGGCAGGCTCTTCCCACACAGAAGGAAGGCAAATAATATTACAGCCAGAATAGAACAAAGGGGTTTTGCTATTATTCATATATCCAGTAAAAATAACATTTTCTTTGATTGGCTCAGCAATAGCTTTTAATTTATCAATAAATCCATCATTAATATTTGATTGGTAAAACGTTGTTCCTGCAATAACTAATTTTATATTTTTGTCGTTAATTAACTTAACCGCTTCTAGCAATTCCATTATTCCTTTGTCTTTGGTCATCCTTGCAATAAAGCCAATTGCAAAGTCATTTTCTTGTAAACCTATAGACTTGCGCCATTTATTTGTTTCAACGGCGTTTATTGGTTTAAAAATACTTGTATCAATGCAATTTTTGATAACGACAGAAATAATTTTATATCCTTTAAAAACGTTATCAATTTCATTTTTAATGTAATTGGAAACGCAAATAACGGCTTTTGCTTGTTCTAATAAATATCCTGAATTAAACATTGAACGTGGAACAGCGTGAGCATGATAATAATATTTGCCTTTATATTTGGCAAGTAGTTTTTTATTTTTAAGACATAAAAGTATAGGTATTGAATTTTCAAATATTACTTCATCAAAATCATTTTTCATTAATATTTTCTTAACCGTTCTTTTAAGGTAAAGAATTCTAAATAAAAATCCAAATGAATTAATGCGATTTCTTTTTTTGATAATTTTTAATAAGAAGACAACAAGGGCATCAAGAAACCCATAAAATTTAGGTATCTTTATATACTCAAAACTGGTCTTCTTGTAACTATTTGATTTATTGAAAGCTTCTTTTTCAAAAATTGAAATGCAATGAAGGTTTATTTTTCCTTCAATTTCATTTTGGTCTATCCATTCCTGAATCAATATTGGCACTGCTCCACCACATGTCGGTGGTTGAGGCAATTTAGAAGAACATATTATGCAAACATTTTTCATATTTAATTTTTATAATGTTTTCTTAGCGTAAGTAGTTATGATGCAGGCTAAACAATTATCTATTTCCTTAACATCATTCATTTCAAAAACTTTTGATATCTCAATAATTTCTTTTTCGATATCATCAACTGGTTCGGGAGTTTCAATAAAAATTCTATTATTCACGGTCTTTTGATGAATGGTTTTATCAACAAGAAGTTCTTCATATAGCTTTTCTCCTGGTCTTAAACCTATTTCAACAATATCAATATCTTTATATGGTTTTAAACCAGCTTGACGAATCAACATTTCCGCTAAAGAGAGGATTTTAACTGGTTCGCCCATATCTAATATAAATATCTCTCCATCATTAGCAAATAATCCGCATTGCAATATAAGCGATACTGCTTCAGGAATAGTCATAAAGAATCGAGTAATGCGTTTATCGGTGATAGTTAACGGTCCACCTTGTTCTATTTGTTTTTTAAATAGCGGAACGACACTACCATTACTTCCTAAAACATTACCAAATCTAACAGCCGCATAACTTGTTTCTTTTGAAATACTATCAAAATATTGAATTATCTTTTCCGCAAATCTTTTAGTGGCTCCCATTACATTCGTAGGCCTAACTGCTTTATCGGTGCTCACTAATATCATTTTTTTCACTTTATAAATATTCGCTAGTTTAGCAACATTATATGTGCCAATAACATTAGTTCTAATTGCTTCTTGAGGGCTATCTTCCATTAAAGGAACATGTTTATATGCTGCAGCGTGATAAATGTAAGTTGGTCGATATTTAGATATAATTTGCTCCATTCGTTCATAATTATATGTAGAACCAATAAGAGTAATTAATTCGATATCAGTTAGATGTTCATTTCTCATATGTGACATTAATTCCATTTGAATGTCGTATGTAGAATTCTCATATATATCAAATAGAATTAATTTGATTGGATGGGTAGCAAATATTTGTCTTACTAATTCAGAGCCAATAGAACCACCTGCACCCGTTACCATCACCACTTGATGAGAAAGCATGCTAGTCACCTCAACATTGTCTAATGCGATAGTGTCTCGACATAATAATTCATCTAAATCAACGTTTAATATACGTTTATCATGAGGTCCAAACATTTTAGAAAGTAAAGGCGCACGTTGCACTCGAACATTGCAATTAGCTAGTAATGATAATATGTAATCTAGCCTATCTTTAGAAAGATTACTAATAGCAATAACAACTGTTTCGATACGATATTTTGCAATTATCGTTTTTATATTCTCGATCGGTCCTTCCACAGGACGTTGATATAATTTGCCACCAATCTTACTTATATTATCATCCACTAGCACAACGATATTATATTCGCTGTCTTTATTACTTAATGATTCTCCACATAATGTTTTAGCGATAGATCCAGCACCAATTAAGGCGGTGCGTTCTAAATAAGTGTTATGTTTATCAAAAGTAAAATAATAAAAAAACCTGACCATTACTCTAGTGCACGCTAAAAGCAAAGAAACTGCAATAATAGAGCATAGATACGTAACTATAGATATATTAGCAAATGCATAAGGTGCAAATTTATGACCGATTAATTCAATAAGGAAAATGACAATATGAGTTAAAAAAGAAATTAAGACAATTTCAATAGCATCCATCATTGTCGTTTGCGTCGTCAATATTAAATATATTTTAAAAACTAAAAATAAGCCTATTGTTAAAACAATATTTAAGGCAATCGCTAAAATAGCTATCAGTAGCTGAGTATTAGAAGCTGTACTGCCAAACAAAACATCGAAATGTGCTAAAATGGAAAAGATTAATATTAAGAAAATGTCACAAAATAGCAATGCAATTCTCGCTAATATAAATTTATTTGAATAACGTTTTTTAAATTTCATGAATTTAACCTTCTTAATTTAATATTCAAAATGTTGAGCAATAAATGAATTTAAGAATATGTTCCTAAAAAATAAATATATCATTTTAATTTGTTAATTTCTTTTCAAATCTAATTTTCTTTATAAGGCCAAAAAACATATTCCAGGAAGCAAACCAAAATGAAACCAATTTTGATTTGTTATCACAAATATGGAATAAATCATAATGGCTTTTTAACTTTCTTGATAATTTATCGTGTGATATAGATACTTTACGAATTCTATACATCGCTAGATTTTCATTTAATAAATAACAATTCGCTCCTTTACATAATTTTAACAAAATAGCGTAATCATTATTTTTCTTAATATCGTTAATTTGAATCAATCCAAAATATGTTCTTAAATACATAAATGTTAAGCAACCAGGATATCCATAATGATACATTTTTCTTTTAGTTACTTTTTTAGGACCAGTAACAAATATATTCAGCCGATTATTATTTTCGTCTATTTTTTCGTAATTATGATAGGAAAAAACATAATTATTATCCTTCATAAATTCTAATTGCTTTAAAAGTTTGTCTTTAAGCCATATATCATCGCTATCTAAAAAAGCAATCCAATCGCCTTTGGCCTCTTTTAAAGCCCTATTTCTACTCAAGGCTGCTCCTAAGTTAGTATCGTTTTTTAAGTACTTAATTCTATTGTCTTTTAAAAATGACTGGATGACTGCATCCATTTTATCTGTTGAACAATCATCAACTATGATAAGTTCCCAGTTAGGATAACTTTGATTTAAAATAGACAAAATAGATTCGCTAATGTATTTAGCGGTATTATATGAAGGCATAATAATAGATACTAATCCATAATCAATCATGTCTATTTTTTCTCCTCGCAGTATTTATATTTTTTACCACAAACAGCAAGGACTGTCATTATTAATATCTTAATATCATTTAGCAAAGACATTTCTTTTAAACCTTTAAGATTAAAATACATTTTCTTTGGCAAAACTTCACTTATATAAACCCTATCAGCGTCATCGCAATCTTTTAATAAATCGGCTTCGTCTTTAAAATAAATGCTCGATAAACTAGTGACACCCGCTGGGAGAAGAAGTGTAGCTAACATTTGATTAGAATATTGATCAACATATTTAGGAACTTCAGGTCTAGTTCCAATAAATGTCATTGTTCCTCTTAATATATCGATAAGCTGACAAATTTCATCTAACCTAAATCGACGAATAAAATGACCAACTCTAGTTATTCTTGCATCACGATCAATAGTTAAAGAGCCTTTTTTATCAGCGTCAATAAACATTGATCTAAATTTAAAAATTCTAAAACGCTTTCCATATTGGCTCACCCTTTCCTGACGATAAAAAACAGGACCTTTGCTATCTATTTTAATAGCAATAGCTAAAATCAAAAATAAAGGAAATAAAAGTATTAGCATTAAAAAGGAAATTAAAATATCAAATACACGTTTAAAAAATAGATACAAATTCTTTTTTCTAAGTATTAAATAATATTCTTTTACTTCTTCTATTTGCATAAAAGAAGGTAACTTTTCCCATTTTTTGATAAGCATTATAAATATTCTTTCAATATTTGAACAAAGTTATCAATAACATATTGAACTTGTTCATCGGTTAAGCAAGTATGGAGTGGAAGAGTAATTTCATGTGCAAAATGCTCATATGCATGAGGATAATCTTTGATATCAAAACCAATATTTTTATATCCAGTATGGAGAGGGAGTGGTTTATAGTGAACGTTGCAAGCTATCCCTTTTACAGCCATTTTATTAATAATTTCACCGCGTTGTTCATAATTAATAAACGGTACTTCAACAATATATAAATGTCCTGAAGATTGATAAATGGAACAATAATGATTTAACGTTTTAACACCTAATGGTTTAAGAGCTTCATCATATCGCTTAATAATCGTTTTCCTTCTTTCAAGCAAAGATGGATAACGAATAAATTGCTTTAATCCTATAGCCGCAGCAATGTCAGTCATATTGCATTTATAATAGGGTCCTACTACATCATATTCCCAAGCACCTAATTTTGTTTTAGCCAAAGCATCCTTTGATTGGCCGTGTAAAGATAATAATTGTAGTTGATGATATATCTCTTCATCATCAATTCCATCAATACTCCTCCAAGCAAGGCAACCGCCTTCGCCAGTGGTAAAATTCTTCACTGCATGAAAACTAAAAGAAGAAAAATCAGCAACACTACCAATCATTTTACCTTTGTAAGTAGCTCCAAGAGCGTGAGCGGTATCAGCGCAAACAATAATTCTTCCAATCGCTTTTTGAATTTGATTATTCGCTTTAAATAAATCTTTTTTGGATTCAATAATTCGATATATTCGATCATAATCACAAGGTACGCCACCTAAATCAACTGGAATAATAACTTTAGTTTTATTGGTGATCGCTTTTTCTAATGCGTCATAATCCATTTCTAAATTATCTTTTTGTGAATCGATTAAAATTAATTTTGCTCCGACATGACAAACAATAGATGCGGAAGCAGTATATGTATAAGCTGGGACTATTACTTCATCACCAGGACCTACATCTAAAAGTCTAAGTGCTAATTCAGCACAAGCAGTTTGAGAATTTAAGCACACACATTTTTTAACATTTAACCAAGAAGCAAGCACTTTTTCTAATTCTTTAGTACGGGGTCCTGTTGTAATCCATCCCGATTTAAGTGCCTTAACTACTTCTTCTATCTCTAATTCAGATATATCAGGTGGTGAAAATGGTACTTTCATTGTGTTAATCTCCTAATAGTAATGATAAAAATCTTTCTCTGTTTGTCTCGTAACTATACTTACTTGAGGTTATTCTAACACCCTCTTTTAATGTATTTAATAACTCATTATTTGATAATAGATGAACCATTTTATCATATAAATCATTTTCATCGTTAAATTTATATAATAATGAATCAAAACCATCATTTAAGATGCATCCGGCTTGAAAGAACGAAGAAGATAAAATAGGTACGCCCGCTAAAAGGGATTCAACTAAAATGCCAGGTAAACCTTCAGTGGAGTATCTAGTAGGAAAAACAAATAATTTATAATTTGATAAAGTTTTAATCACATCTTCGTTATTTATTGTACCCTTATAATTTATATAATCATAACTCAAATAACTATTAAACTGAGACAATAAATGCGTAGGTAATTGTAAGGAACCATATATATCTAATTGAATGCTAATTCCGTTTTCGTTACACTTTCTAACAGCGGATAATAAATCAAATATCCCTTTTTCAACACATACACGCGAACAAAACACAATTTTATTATTATCTTTACGATTAACATTATTAAATAATTCGATGTTTTCTTTAAAATTGACCAAAGTCATTACATTATTGATATGGAAATAACCTTTATATGCGTCGCTGATGACATCAGTTTCAGGAAGAATTAAATCTAATTTAGCTAATTGTTTATTCCAATATTTGTTTTGTTTTATTAATGAATAATTTTTATTGAGTAAAAAATCATGACATTGTTCAGGATTTAATTTATCTAAAACAATATGAAGTAAGGATGTCCCAATTAATGAATACACTATTCTCTTCTTATATATTTTATTAATAAAATTAATATAAGGCACTAGTAGTTTAACTCCTCTAGAAGCAGTAAGCAAAAGAATAACATCATAATGTTTTATCGCTTTTTTGATACTAATAAAGGTCTTTAATGGCTTTTTTTTAATATCATCTAAATCAATGACAAGAGGATTAAAACCTTCTTTATTTATCACATTTATATAAGTTCTAACTTTAAGAACCTGTCCAGCGAAATCTCTTTTCCCGCTAGCGTTGTTACCAATAATACATATCTTTTTCATAATATTATAATTATTCTTTAGAAAATATCTTTTGAATGCCCTTATTAAATATAGCTTTTCGTTTATTTTTTTTCTTTGAAGCTACATTTAAAAGAAGATCGTAATACTTTTTAATTATAGATGAGTGCGTATATTCATATAAAACTTTGAGTTGTGCAATATGAAGATTGTGATAAAAAGGAGAGGCAATTGTTTTGCCTAAATCATATTTGCTCCAATAACCGTTATATATTTGTGGGAGTTTTCTTTCTAACGATCTAATGGTCTTATTTAAATAAGCACAATATTTATCATCTTTACTAATTATGACATAATCCATTAGTCCAAAAATAGCAAATATCCAACCATTAAAAACTGCAGGCTTATGAGTGTATTCCAAAAGAATTACATCTTCATCGTCATATAAAGTTGTTCCACCATCATTAACATCGATTAGCATTGCATCAATTGCTTTTTTGGCTAACATTAAATATTTGTTATCCGTAGTTAAAACATATGCCCTAATGAGTAATGAAGCGCCTTCACCTTGCGCCATTGCACCATATGGAGCATGAGGATATACATCTCCAAAATTATTCCATAAGCCGCTATCTTCAATGTTATTAACAGCCCACTCAACCTGTTTTAAAAATTTAGCTTTCATTAAATCAGAATCTTGTCCTAATAGCATGAGGTCGTAACAACCTAACCCATATTGAAAGATCGCAACAGGAAACAGCTTATTTGAATTATCTTTTTGATAATAATGGTAATAATCAATATCGTAATAATGTTCTTTATCTTTGCTTACTTTTTCAGTTAAGTTATTATAATATCCTTTGATTTCTTCAAACGAATAACATTGTCCTTCGTTTTGATTCACATGTAATAAAGATGTCCCTTTAAACATTCTAATCCATTTTTTAATATTTTTTATTGAAAGTCCCATATCATTTTATTAATAAATTATCAAATAATAATATCCATTTATTTGCAATATCATCTAAATTGTTATCTTTATAAAAATCTTTTTTGAATATTACACAATTATCTTTATAAATCTTTAAATTATTATATACCTTTTTTAATGCTATAAGACCACTATTGATATCATTTGGCTTGCCATAAACGATACCATTATAATCATTATTTACAAGATATGAAGCTGCTCCACCATTAAAGTTAGAAGTTACAATTGGTAATTCACTCATAATAGCTTCTATTAAGACATTAGGCATTCCTTCATATAAGGATGTAAACAATAATACATCCGAGGCGCATAATTCATCTTTAGCGTTATGATTAAAGGTATGAATATAAACATTATTAATATCGTGATCATTAATAAATTCTTTCAAAGATGACTCTAACGCTCCTTTACCATAGATGTCATATTTAGAATTGGGATAAAGTTCATTAAATTTCTTAAAAATCAATAAAGCGGTTTGATAATTCTTTTGTTCATCAAGTCGACCAATAGAGATGATTCTAAATATATCGTCATTTCTTTTTCTAGTTACAAAATTAGATTCAACACAAGGATTAGGAATAACGACCATCTTCTTTTGTATTTTTTTAATAAACCAATTCTTTATATCTTCGGTTTGAACCACTACACCATCAGCGCTTTTAAAAACAAAATTCCTAAACAAACGTAACTTTTTATCTTTCGGATAATCGGCGGGAGAATTACGTTCTCCAAATATTTTTTTAACGCGTAAACCAATAGAAGCAGCACATATTAACATATCAGAATTAATGGTAAATCCTAAACAAATATCAATTTTATTTTTCTTAATAATATTCCGTATTTCTTTAATTTTAGTATATGCTCCTCTATGTTTATTATTGTTGAATCCACTTAAACGTATTTTATCTGAAATATCAAAATGTGCATCATTCGTAATAGAACAAGTACTATAAATAAAAACATCATGCTCTTCTACCCATTTAGAGCAAAGCATGGTTGCTACTCTTTCCGCTCCACCACCAGATAAGCCATTAGATATGATAAATAAAATCTTCATTATGTTTTGTATTTTATTATTATATCAAATATAATTTGACCATGAAAAGTTTAAACAAGAAACAATTAATAAAATACATGCTCTTTATAATTATGAATTGTTTCTTTTTTTTAATACCTCTTTCTTATAATTCATATACTAGTGATACCAAAATGGAATATATCGCTAACGAAATGGCTAATATAGCCACTAAACTTGGCGATAATAATTTATTTGCGGTAACCATTCCTTCTAGTGAAGAATCAGCCGAGACGACATCCTCTAATAATCTTGGTGTATCCGTGACAGCTCAAAATAATCTAATGTATACTGTTAATCCGTTTCAATTATCTAACGGATTTTTAAATAATGCATTATCGTTCTCTTTTAATGGAATAGATTATCCATATATCAATTATGTCTTATCATCAGGCGCCTATTCCAATCATTATGATAAAGGTAAAATTATACTAGATACTTATTATTTAGAACTTTATAAGAAGGATTCAAACTCTAATTATAATGGAACTTCTAATTTTTGTTATATCAGTCAAAAATATGCCGACCAAATATTAAAAGATAATCCAAATTATCAAAGTTATGATGATATTATTGACCAGCGCCTAAATATAGCTTATAACAACGAAACATTTGAATGGAAAATTAGTAATGTCATATTAAATCATGGCCAATACTATAACGGATTAGTGGACATATACGATGACTTTGTTCTTGCATATAAATGGGTACCAAAACCATTTTGCAATAATGTAACTTTATCAGCATATTTCGGTGGGAACACATATGCCAACATTAGAGCAATGAAATTTTTATCTAACATTGATAAATCATCATTCAAGGTATATCGCAAAAATTTATCTCAATTTGATTCTAAAACACTAGACACTATTGAAAATTATTTAAATACACTTCCAACATATAAAAACAACACTAAAATGTATTATCTTGAAATTGCGATTATTGGGATTTGCCTAATAACAGCGACATTCTTTTTTACAAAGGCGATGAAAAAAGAATTAAATTTAATAAAGCTTATGGTATCTTCGACAATATCGTTGGTTATAATTTATTCCATATTCTGGCTATTATATAAAATCAGTAAAAACGTGACATATTTATCTAATATTGGTGTATTAGGCTTAATTGTATTATATGCAATATCTCTATTAACTTTATTAGTTATAGCTATCATCAACAATATAAAGGAAAAATATGAAACGCATTGATTTCAAACAATATTTTAAAGATAGAAATGCTACGATTAGAAGTTTACTAATTATAAATTTATTATGTTTTTTTACAACATACTTTATATGTGATG
This sequence comes from Gemmiger formicilis, assembly GCA_963612735.1. GTDB lineage: Bacteria > Bacillota_I > Bacilli_A > RFN20 > CAG-826 > CAVDWX01. The sequence continues at coordinate 15,943 of CAVDWX010000050.1, forward strand.
AAATGCCTTATCTAAATTATTTAACATATCCATTTGCTTTAGCTATTGGATTTCTATCGATATATTATTACTATAAAAACAAAATAAAGCCCGACCTAAAGCCTATGATATGTATATATGTATTTGTAGGGATCATATATCTAGTTAGTTTTATAGCTAATCCAAAAGAAGCAATAACATATAAAACAATGCTTGTCTTAGCGCTTTTTTCAACAGCATTATATTTATCTTGCTTTATAATAAAAGATACAAAACTAATTATGAGATTACTCATAATTGCTGGATTATTCTTAATGATTACTTTCATTGCTATCTATTTTAAACAATTAATAAAACTTGATTTTTCAACAGTTCGATTAGGCAGCGAAATAGGGAATGAGAATGTTGTATCAATGAAGATGGTAACCGTTGCAATTACACTTGGTGCATACATCGCCTATAATAAAAAATATATCTTAATTCCAATCTTATTTATCTTATTTATTTGTGCCATTAGTTCTGGATCAAAAAAAGGATTATTTGGCATATTGTTTGCGTCAATTTCGACCATTTATCTTATTTTAAGAAAGAGACCAATTATTGCTATAATTACAATAATTGGCGTATGTCTAGGTTTATATTGCATAATATGGTATGTCCCACAATTTGAATTAATTAAGCATCGATTAATGTTATACATTTCAGGAAAAGAAGGTGGTACAACTGATGCTTCATCGTTTTTAAGAGACTTATACAAAGAAAATGCCTTATATCTATCTTTTAAAAACTTATTAATTGGATATGGGATAAGCGGTTTTAGTTTCGCTTCAGGAATAGGTACTTATTCTCATAATAATTTTACTGAACTATTGTGTAATTTCGGTTTATTTGGTTTTATATCATTTCACTGTATTTTTGTTTATCTAATATTAAAATTCAATCCGAAAATGATTATAAAAAAAGAAACAATTGGACTATTTTTAGTTTTGCTATTTTATATAATGGTTTTATTTGGTTCAATCGAATATTATAGCAAAATCATGTATATTTGTTTTGCATTGTGTCTATATATAAATTATGAAAACGAAAATGGAATTAACACAAGAGAGGTAACTATTTAATATAATATTGTTTATACCATCTAGCAAATTCTTTTAATCCATCTCTTAATGATGTATTAGGTTTATAAGCAAAGTCTTTCTCTAATTCACTTGTATCAGCGTATGTAATAGGGACATCTCCTTTTTGCATAGGCACTAATTCGATGTGCTTATTAATGTCAAAGTCACTTGGAAGAACATGAGCGTTAATCAATTCTTCACTTAATATATTAACAAAATCTAGCAAATTTTCAGGATGGTTATTACCAATGTTATATATCTTATATGGAGGGATGGGAAGTCCATCTTCTCCATCTACTTTAATAGGTGCATGATATATAACTTTAATAATACCTTCCACGATATCATCGATATAAGTGAAGTCTCTTTGACAATTACCATAATTAAATATCTTAATATTTTCACCTTTAATTAATTTGTTAGTGAAAGAAAAATACGCCATATCAGGTCGACCAAGTGGACCATAGACGGTAAAGAATCTTAATCCAGTCGTTGGAATGTTATATAGCTTAGAATAAGAATAAGCTAATAATTCATTAGACTTCTTCGTCGCAGCGTATAAGCTAACTGGATGATCAACATTATCAGTTTCACTAAATGGAATCTTATTATTTCCTCCATATACACTAGAAGAAGAAGCATATACTAGATGTTTGACATCATGATATCGACATGCTTCTAAGATATTATAAAAACCAATGATATTAGAATTAATATAAGCATCGGGATTAGTAATTGAATATCTCACCCCCGCTTGCGCTGCTAGATTAATCACATATGTAAAATTGTATGTATTAAATAAATCAGTAATATCATCTTTAGATGATAAATCGCCTTTAATAAAGGTGAAATTATGATATTTTGATAATAATCTTAATCTCTCTTCTTTAAGCGAAACATCATAATAATCATTAATATTATCAAAACCAATAACAGTATATCCTTCATCTAATAATCTTTTAGATAAATAATAACCAATGAATCCAGCGGCGCCTGTAACTAAATATAAATCTTTTTCCATAAATTAAATAAGTGGCATTGCTAATATAAATTTAAAATAGCTTCTATTAATTAGTGCCCCCCCCAGCAGAGAATAGCGATAAGTGTTATTAACATCATATTGAAACAAATTATATTTCTTAATAAAATCACACCACATATAAAATATGCATTTAATAATTTTCGGTTTTAAAAATTTAATGCGACCATACGTTAATTTGATTTGTCTAAAAATATAACCTAAATCATAATTTGATAAAGTTAATCCTAACTTAATTTTATCTTTATATAAGGAATCAACAACATAATAAGAATCAATCGCTTTAGGTTTAGTTCGACTGGAATGAGTTATTCCTGATTGATTTGAAACATAATTATAAATAGGTTTATTAACATAACTTACTACTTTAGCCTTACTAACCATAATAATCGCATTAATTGAATCTTCAAATAAATAGCCAATTGGAAAGCATAGATCTTGCCACATTTCTCTTTTATAAACCTTTCCACAAGCAAAGCCAGAAACTAAATTAACAGTTGGATCAATGATCCCTTCTTTATAATTATAGCAATAAGACCTATTCATACCACCTGAACTAAAAGAATTAAATCCACCAAAAGCAATATCACTATTATATTTAAATGCACTATCTAATAAAACATCAATACAATCGTTAGTGATAAAATCGTCTCCATCAACAAACATGATATATCGACCTTTACAAATACTTATTCCAGCATTTCTTCCAGCTGAAAGCCCTTGATTTTCTTGATGAATAATCGTGATATTATTAATATCTTCATACGCTTTTAAAACATCTTTAGTGTTATCGTTACTTCCATCATTAACAATAATTATTTCATAGCGATATTTACTATTTTGATGAAGAATAGAATCGATGCAGCGTTTAATCGTGCTCGCATTATTATAAGTTGAAATAATAATTGATAAATCATATTTAATATCGTTTAGAAATTCTTTATCTCTAGTACATATTGCAGAAGAGCAAGGATTAATAGAATATTCATTTAATATTTCTTTAGCCTTATTATCATCTATTTTAGAAAAACAAAAAAACAAAGATATCGTCTTTAAAAATGATCGACTAACAAATTTAGTGCCGCGAATAAGGCGTTTTATTTTTTTATTTAAATCCATATTATTTTTCCTTTAATAATTCTTTTATTCCAGTAGTCAATACTTCTAAATGAGCTTCACATTCTAAAACATTAAGTAAGGACAATAATTGTTCTTTGTGATAGCGATGTTTAACATAAATTTTAGTTAAACGATGGCCACTCAATTTATTTATAATTCGATATATGATATTTTTCTTTCCGATTCCAGATACACTTTCTAAATATGAATAGATACGTTTTAAAGAATAAGTATTATATAAAGAAAGTAATTTATCATCATCCTTAGAGATTAATGAACGTTCATTAAATGAAGATAATATTTTTTCTTTATCTTTTTTATTAGCTAATAAACATCCTTTTTGATAGCGACGAATAGGAAGATAATCAATCTTTAATTGTTTATTATCATCAATCTCTAAATGGACGATTAATGAATTAAGAAGTAAATCTTTATCATCCTCACTCGCAAAGAGGAAATTACCACATCCGTATATAATAACCCCCCCCTCATAGTCTTCTTTAGAGCCAATGCAATGTGAATGTTGACATATCACCATATCAGCGCCACTTTTGATTAGATAATGACAAACCTTTTTTAAATTAGGACTGGGGTAGCAATATAATTCTTTCCCACCGTGATATAAGCATATAAGGTAATCACAATTTGATTTAAGATACTTAATATCATTATTAACATTAATTAAATCAATAGGATTAGCGCCACCTTCACTTTCACTAGCAAGAGAAAATTCATGTTCCGCGCATGAATATATACCAATCTTATAACCATTAATTTCTTTAATTAAAGGCTTTCTAGCTTCAAAAATATTATTGCCCACTCCTAAATAAGAAATATTATTATCTTTTAATACCTCAATAGTGTCATTTATTCCTTCTACATCGTAATCTTTGATATGGTTATTAGCTAGCGAACAAACATGGATATTTAAATCCTTAATGCCTTTAATCGTATTTTTATCCGCTTTTAAATTTGGCCCATTTTTATGAATTTTATGATTGCTATCAGTTAAAGGACATTCTAGATTAACGATATTTAAATCGCTATTTTTTAATAAAGAAAAAATCTCTTCACCAACTAGATTAATAACATCTCCATTTTTAAATAATTCTTCATTAAGAGAAGTTGGAACAACATCACCGCATATATTAATCTTAATCATGTATAAATTAATCTCTTTTAAATAGGTCTCTAGTATATACTTTATCCTTACATACTTCTAGAGCATCATCACATCGATTAGCGATGATGACATTAGATAATTTAATAAATTCTTCCAAGTTATTAATAACTTTACTACCAAAGAAAGTATCATCTTTAAGCGTTGGTTCATAAACGATGACATTAACACCTTTCGCTTTAAGGCGTTTCATCACCCCTTGAATCGATGATTGTCTAAAATTATCACTATTACTTTTCATCGTTAAACGATATATCCCAATCGTGATATTGCTAGCGTAATATTCATTAAAGTGAGCCATCTTTAAAACTTGATCAGCAATGAAATCTTTTCTCGTACGATTTGAATCGACAATCGCACTGATAAGATTTTCGGGAATATGTTCAAAATTAGCTTTTAATTGTTTAGTGTCTTTAGGCAAACAGTATCCTCCATAACCAAAGGAAGGATTGTTATAATGACTTCCAATACGAGGATCTAAACACACTCCATCGATAATAGATTTAGTGTCTAACCCTTTAGATTCTGCATAAGTATCTAATTCATTAAAATAAGCAACGCGTAACGCTAAATAAGTATTAGCAAATAATTTAACCGCTTCAGCTTCAGTGGGGTTCATATATAAAGTGGGAATATCTTCTTTAATAGCGCCTTCCACTAGTAGGGAAGCAAATTTATGAGCCTTTATTTCTAATTCTTTATCATTAAGTGGATAACCAATAATAATACGGGAAGGATATAAATTATCATATAAAGCTTTAGATTCTCTTAAGAATTCAGGAGCAAAAATAATGTTATTAGTGTGATATTTATTTCTAACTGATTCAGTATAACCAACCGGAACAGTTGATTTAATGACCATGATAGCGGAAGGATTAATCTTTAAAACTAATTCGATTACTTCTTCAACATGAGTGGTATCAAAAAAGTTTCTCACTGGATCATAATTAGTGGGTGTAGCAATAATGACATAATCTGCATCTTTATACGCTACATCGCTATCTAATGTCGCTAATAAATTTAAATTCTTATTTGCTAAATAATCTTCTATCTCTTTATCTTGAATCGGGGATATATGTTTATTAATTAAATCTACTTTTTCTTTAATGACATCAATAGCGATAACCTCATTATTTTGCGCTAATAAGGTGGCTAAAGATAAACCAACATAACCAGTACCCGCAACTGCAATCTTCATCATTTACCTCCATGTGCCATCTTATAGAAAGGCGTATCAATAAAAGCTTTACCAAATTCTATATCATATCTTTTCTTAGTAAAAGCAGCACATCCTGAATCTTCAAAAAATGTAATCTCGCCAATTTTAAGTCCGTCAGTTGTCCAATAAAAATCCACTCTAGCAAAGCCTAATTTATTTCCAATTAAAGACGCTACTTTTTTCATTTCTTCCCAACATGTGGGTTTAACAATTTTCATATTTTTAGATGGCTTTAACGTTTCAAAATTGCAATTAATAAAAGTGAAATTTAAATTAAATAAAATTTGTCTCGTATCATGCCCTCTATTTAAAACAATATACCCAAACTTAACATCATTTCCAAAAACAAAAAATTTATAATCAATCAAATCATTACCATATGCTGGGACTAATAACTCTTCGGCAAATATTTTCGGTTCTATATCTTCATATACCCATTCACCATTATTATCTGAATATTTTTTAGTAAGAGCGATATCGAGTTTTTTAAATACTTCTTTAAAATCAGTAACTCCTTTATGACAAACATAAACACTTCCACAGTTATGATTAGTTTTTAAAACAAAATCGTGAGGAAGCTTATCTAAATCTATTTCAGAAGATGAATTATATATTCCATATGTTTTAACAATATATTTATCTAAACCTAACTCTTTTAAAAATTGTTTCGAACCTAACTTATCAGCGCATTTCTTCCATAAGTCATTACGATAATTGACTTTAATCCATCCTACATACTCATTAAATGTTTTAGGATTAGAACAATCATATTTGTAATTTAATCTCCTTCTAGCGTGTTTATTTTGTTTTTCACATGTATCTATATATTCACTAGGTAAAGGAAAAAAGTGATTATATACATATTTGAAGAATGTCTTGTTTTTAATAGCAAATAGCATTTTACTTGAGAATTTAGTCATTGCTTTCTCCTTCCATTATATAAAGGAAGGATTAAGCTTACCTTTCTTTATATTCCATTAGTGGAGCAAAATATCCACCGATTATCTTATCCCATTCACCAGGATGGAAAGGGGCAAATCCCGCACTATCGAAGAATGTCATTTCACCAAAATAAATTTGATGATTAGTGCAATATAAGTCCACTCGCACATGCTGTATATTTTGGGATAATATCGTCGCAATTTTGATCATTGCATATATATCATCTTTTATATCATCTGTTATTTTGTAATTTCCTAGCCCCCCCCCCTGAGAAAATGGAAGTGGATTACAATTAATATCAAAATAATTGAATCTCACTTTTATATTTCTTTCACTTGAAACAAGAAAAAACTTCACAACGCCATTAAAACAATAAAACTTAAAATCATTAATCCCTTCTTTAGGTGATTTCAAATAATGTTCGCATATAATACGAGGTTTAATATTCTTATAACACCATTCGCGGTTACGAATATAATAATTCTCATTTAAGCCTATTTGTAAATTATGTTTAATCTTATTTATATCTTTATTAGTCAATTTAGATTTATCTTTACATATATACATCCCTAAACCACTATTATGATTACATTTAAGAACAAATTGATTTGGTAATGCATCAAAATCAATGTCATTAGGAGAATCAAAACATCCAATCATCGGAATTAAATATTGTTCACCAATTTTATCCTTAACATAATCCCTTACTAAGATCTTGTCCGCTAAAGAGGTGAATAATGGATTTCTATCATATAATTTTAACCATTGTAGTTTTTCATTATAAGTAAGAGGATTATCTAAATCTAATTCCTTATGAAAATTAAGTTTATAAAGCTTCTTTAAATATAAATCATCAGGCATAGAGATATTGCGCTTAACAAAAAAATCTATTTTGAATATATTCCAATAACGAATAGGATTTTTGATAAGATGAATAATTTTTGTATTAACCATTTTTACGCCTAACTAATTGATTTATAAAATAATTTGTTTTAGCAAATAAAAAAGCAAGGAAATAAAATTTAAAGTGAACAAAATAATAGAACAAAGAAAACTTTAATGAAAGGTTGTAGCGTTTATTTATACCAAAAGTTTTAAGCATACCATTAATGAGAATTGCCCGCTTCTTGAAAGACTTAAAATGATTTGCTTCTTTTTCCTTATAAAAGTCTTTTAAATTGTTGAGCAAATAATGTATTGCTAATTCTTTTTGAAAGACATCAAGTGTAATTCCTTCACTAGAATTAATGCAAAATGACATGCAAAAATAAAAGTCATTCTCAGAAGGATTTTTAACCATTGAATTAGGAGTATTGCGATAATGATAATGGTAAATATTATCCGCAAAAAAATTATATTTACTATTTCTTACGATAAAAAATGAAAACAATTTATCTTCTCCACATTTTAGAGATGATGTAAGATATGCCCCATAATCTTCCTTTTTATACAAACTTAATTTAAAAATTTTAAAGCAAACATTGTTAAGTGATGCATTAAATCTAACGTAATCAATGGCCCTATTAATATCTATATTTTGCAAATTCTTAATTTCAACATTTGTCTTTCCGTCGAATGAAGTTTTAGTAAAGTTTGTAAAAATAATATCTGGTTTATCTTTGTTATTAATTATTTCATATAAATCTAGCAAATAATTATCATCTATAAAGTCATCGCTATCAATAAATACAATATACTCGCCAACAGCTTCTTTAATAAGTGTGTGTCTAGCCAAATATAAGGATTTAACATCAGAATGGAGTAATTTAATCTTTTTAAAAGCGTATTTATTCTCGATTGTACTTTTTATTTGTTTGTTAATATTAGTGTCGCTTTGATCACATACTATAATTTCATAGTCAAAAAGATTATTAGTTATTTGAGATGTGACAGAATCTAGACATTCAAATAGTAAATTACTAATCCCAAGATTTGGAATTAGGACTGAAAACAAATATTTATTCATAACGCTAAATAGTATACCATTTTAATAAAAGGAAAAGGAAAATTTATTCAATAGCATATGGTCAAGACAATAGTGCAGGACGACATAACATTTAGTATAATTTGTCCAATTTATAATGGTGAGTCTTTTATTAGTAATGCTGTTTGTTCTGTTTTAAGTCAAACGTATAATAAGTGGGAACTAATTCTAATTGATGATGGATCAATAGATAAATCATCACTTTTGTGTGTAAATTTTAAAAATAAAGACAAACGAATTATATTTTTACAACAAAAAAATAAAGGTCAATTTAGTGCTAGAATAAACGGAATAGCAGCTGCTCATGGAGAGTATATTGTGTTTTTAGATTCAGATGATACTCTAGTAAGAGAAGCCCTTCAAACTATGCATGATTATTTAAAAGAAAATAATGATGACTTTTTATTTTTTAATATTAATGTAATTAAAAATAATAAAACATTTCCGCTTTTTAGTTGGAGTGAATTAGAGAGTATAAAAAAAGATGTAATTTATGAAACTATAATAAACGGAACTACCGGGTGGAGTGGATGTAAAACAATCAAAAGAAGTTTAATTAATGTTAATAAAATCAAACAAATAATTCCAGAAAATTATAGGTTGACTCATAACGAAGATTTGTTATTAACATGCTTATGTTTAAAGCAAAGCATAAAAGTGAACGTAATAAAAAAGTGTTTGTATAATTATTATGTTGAAAATTCATCCTCTAACAAAGGAAAGCCCTTTTTAGATACAATAAAATCAATCTTATTTGTTCAAAATTATAGATTTTCATTATTAAAAAATTATCAGTTAAAAGAAGACGATTTTATTAATGCAAATAAAAGAATAACGTTTTATCGTGCATATTCGATTTTTAAAAATAAATTAATGACAAATCAAGAAAAAAGGTTTTATTTAAAATATTATTATGATGATTTTTTATTTTTAAAGCTAATGAACGTTTGGGAAAAGAGTCGAAAAAGTTTTAAAGAAAGGCTTAAAACTTTTGGTTATAATATGTGGTATAAGAGAACTAAAAGTAAGTAAAATCTTATACAGTTTTTTTAATATTATTTTTTATGTATTTTTTAACTAAAGGTATTATCGTTCTCTTTTCAATAATAATTAATTCAACGAGGTAAATCAGTAAAAATATTAAAGCTTCACTGAAAAAC
>CAVDWX010000051.1:0-34411 GCA_963612735.1 Gemmiger formicilis
CGAATAGGTGCTTTTGCATAAAGCATTAGCCTCCTAGGAGGTAAAAAGGCCTCCACTATATAAATAGGAAGAAAATACATCTTTTTTATGAAAATTTGTTATTTTTTTAAACTTTTAGCGGTGTTTAAAGCTATGAGCACTATGGTCACAACGTTAAATAATGGGAACAAATAAATAGTAATTTAACCTCAATTAAAAAAATTAAAATTAAGATAATTTTTCAAAAAATATATAAGCAATAGTTAACCTATGTTTTATTAATATAAAAAATATAAACATGATGACAACACACATTTATTAAATTCATTATTTGATACATGTCCTACAATTTGCAATAGATTCACAACATTTAAAGTTCAAAAAAAGTCTCAAATTTTAAAAAGATATCTTTCAACATTTGATTATTATTTGTTTGAGGAAAGAAATGCAATTTAAAGCATAAAAACGACTAGTCCAAAATATTGTTGCAAAGAAAATAGGTAATATATAAAATATTAACGCTATACATTCAGGCAAAAGGAGTAGAAAAAAATGAAAAAAAGTAAACTATCAATCGGTTTAGTTACTAGTTTCATCGCCGCACTCGGCTTAAGCGCCTGTTCTGGAGCTAGCGTCACTAAAAATAGTACAGAAATTGTCACTATCAAAGGTTATGACGGAAGCACCATTTCAATCAATACAAGCGACTTATACAACGAATATCGCGGCACTTCTGATGGCATTTCCAAATATTACAGTGCCATTCTCGAAACATTAATCAGACATGATTACAAAAATACTGATCTCAAAGTTGAGAAAAGCTATGATTTAATCGAGAAAGAAGCGAAAGACAAAGTAAAAGCGGCTAAGACAACCGCAAAAGAGAATTCGAAGACAAATGATACTTCCTATTCGACAGAGTGGAAAAACATCCTCTCTAACAATGGAGTGGAAGATGAAGAACATCTCCTCCAAAAATACATCTATGATGCAGAAAAAGAACAATTAGAAGATGCTTATTTCGAAGCCAACAAAGCTTCCTTATTAGAAGAATACATCGGTGTAACTAAAGATGGCAAAAAAGCAAATTCATTAGTGGATTCCGTTTATCCTTATCACATTCGTCATATCTTATTAAGCGTTGATGGAGGAGATACAGATTTCTATAACGACACTATTAGTGAATCCGAAGCCAAAACAATCGTCGATGTTTTATCCAAATTAGTAGATACCAATTACACATTTGGTGAAATCGCTTATCAATACAGCGGTGATTCTGGAAGCGCAACAAAATACGGTGATGCGGGCATTATGTCCACCACCACTTCATTCATCAACGAATTCAAATTAGGCATCTATGCTTACGATGCTTTATTCTCAGGAAGAGAAAGCGTTGTTGAAGGCGTTAAAGAAGGTTTAGGCTTAACTGGTGAATTGAGTAATTCCGCAAGTACTGGTACCGTCGAAGTAGCTTTAAATAGTGTTGGAAATAAAGATAATAACTTAACCTTAACTGAAGGCAAATTCTTATCAAAAGTTCCATATGGAGTTTTCTTAAAGCTTGCTGATTTATATAAGGATACTAAGAACGATGAATCTAAATTAGTTAATGACGGAGATGAACATTATTATCCACGTAATATTTTGTGGAATAGATATTTGAATCTTCACAATGCCTTTGTTATTACAAATCAAACGATTGAAGCAGGTGATGATGGAGTCGACACCATCGTTGATGTAATCGGTGGTAGCGAACGTTTCAATGATGATGGTTATTTATGCGATGAAAATGGCAATGTCATCATCGGTGTTCGTGGATCATACGGCGTTCATTTAATGATCATGCAAAGAAGTGTTCTCGATGTTACCACTGAAAACGGAGGAACATTAGAAGATTATTTCACAATGTCAGTCCCATCTGATTCAGATTACCCTGAAGTCAAAAATACCTATGTCAGTTATTTAAATACTGAAGTCAAATCTACTTACGAGACACGTGCTAAAGAAATTAAAGATGCTGTCAAAGCATTCGATAGCACCTATGATTATCGTTTATACGAATATCTTGTCAGTAAATACCAAAGCGTTCTTTCCTTCAACGGAAAAGGAACTGCTCTTGATTTAGGAGAATTAATTGATAAATATTTAGAAACTCAAAGAAATTCCAACAAAGAATCTAGAGCCAAAGATCTCAATTCTAAATGGAGAGAATACATCGAATTATTACAACGTCAATTCGAAGAACGTACATTATTAACTAGTGAAAACAAAGATGGACGTTTAATTCCAACTGTTTGTGCCATTAAATTTGGCGCAGCAAGTACAGATGGCGTTTACGCTAAAGGAGGACTTTGCTACCATGAAAAATAGATTTGGGAAAGTCGCCATTATATCATTATTAGGATTAATGAGCTTAACAGCTTGCTCAAGCAGCGATATCGTTGCAAAACCAACCGATTATGATGATGAGCTAGTAACTATTGAAGGCGAAAAAGACATCTTCAACAACATCATGAGTGTTGTTTATGATGCTCAAAGAAGTGGAAACGTCGCTAGCGATGTCTTGGATGAAGTGTTATATCAATACGCTATGTCAGTCTTTGGAAGTTATAACAAAGTGACTTCAAAAGGCAAAGAAGGAACAACCTTAAAAGAAGCTTTCAAAGCCATAACTAAAAATAGCGATGGCACCTACAGCGGCACTACTGTCGCTGATGAATTCATCAAATCTCATAAGGCTTATTGGACCGTTGATAGCGATGGAAATCGTGTCAATGATGAAAATGTAGCTGTCGCTGATGATGCTTTACCTGCTAATTCTGAATACGCTCGTGTCGTTGAAAAATGGAATACCATTGAAAAAAGAATCGCACAAGCTATGTATTCTGAAATTTCAGCAGGAACATATAGTGATAGAAACTATTTCTCAGAAAAACGTTATTTAACGACTTTATATAACGGTATGAAACACGTTGAAAATCCTTATAATAGCTCATTAGTTTTAACAACCAAGTTAATTACACCTGATGTGGAAGACTATGAAGTATTTACCAAAGGATTATTGCACCGCGAATATTATCAAAGCAATTACGATGGTGATGAAACTAAGGATGAAGCTAATCACTACGTTGAAGATGTCCACATTCCTGATATCTACAACGAATTACTTGTTGAACAATATTTATTAAATGAAACCTATAATACATTAGGACGTTCATCAGCGCGTAAAGTTAACATTATTGCGATAAGCAAAAACACCAATTACGATAAAGCCGCGGACTATTTAGTCAATGATTTAATCGACCAAATCAGTTCAGGCAAAGTGAGTAGTGATAACATCTTAGATACTTTCAAATCCTATTCCAAGGTTTGGAACGGCACTCCTGCGGATATCGAAGGAACTGGCGAACAAGCTATTTTAAATAGATTAATAAGTGCTGGAGTCTTTAGTGAATCAACAGTTAGTTTCGCTGGCGAAGATTATAAGTACTATGAAGGTACTGCCTATGGCGATTTAATCGAAAAATTAGGTGATATTAAAGAAAATCCAGACACCACTAAAGAAGATGTGGAAAACGAATTCACCAATTCAGGCGCCTATCCTTATAGTGTTGGTATTAAAATTAAAACAGATGAAATCAAATTAAAAGACTATACCACTACTGGATGGTACATCAAAAATGGTGGTTTATCCGAATTACCTGAATCCATTAGAAACCGTTTATTCAATATTGGTGTTGCTAATGGTAAAAAAGAAACTTCCGCTCAAATGGAAGGCTTAGATAGATGGAATGGTACAACATATGCTGTTCCTGAAAATGAAAGCTCATATTTAGCCTTAATTAATGGAAGATATTATTTAAAACAAGAATCCACCTTATCTGGTGAAGATAGAAAGAATGATATCAAATTCTATGATTCATCTTCTTCTACATATTACATTGTCGAAGTTGAAGAAGCAGTCATCTCTTCTAAATTAAGTAAGACCAGCACTAATTCATATAATGAAACTCGTGATGCTTCCTTTATGGAAAGCGTCGTCAACGAAGTTGCAAAGCAAATTGGTACTGGCGATACCTATAAAAAATTAGCTAAAGAATATTGGTTAAAAGAAATGTCCATCAAGTATCATGACACAACAGTGTATGATTACTTCAAGAGCAATTATCCTGATTTATTCGAAGACTAATTGACATCGAATCAACAAAAACAGCTTCCATAAACGAAGCTGTTTTTTTATGCTAACAAATACTTTTATAATTATTTTTTATTGTAATAATGGCTCTTTAAAACTTCAAAGGTTTCATCAGAAATATCATGTTCAATCCGACATGCATCCGCATGAGCAATATCTTCGTCAACGCCTAAAGAAATAAAAATATAAGATAAAACTTCATGTCGTTCATAAACATGTTTTGCAATCGCTTCTCCAGTCTTAGTTAAAGCGATATCGCCAGTATCGGGATCAACTTCAACAAGTGACATCTCTTTCATCTTTTTAAGGGCAATTGAAACGCTTGCTTTAGAAAAAGACATAAAAGAAGCTAAATCAATAGCTCTAACGATATCTTGCTTCTTTTTTAGCATCAATATCTTCTCTAAATAATCTTCTAATGATTCTTTTCGATCTGTCATATTAATATATTTTACTTTTACTTAAAATAAATCAATCTTTTTGCGTTAAAATATATAACTTGGAGGAAAAAAACAAATGGAAAAAGATATATTTTGTAAAATAATCGATGGGGAAATACCATGCTATAAATTATACGAAGATGAAGATGTACTCGCTTTTCTTGATATTTCTCAGGTTACTAAAGGTCACGCTTTAGTCATCTCCAAAAAGCATTTCGATAACTTTTTAGCCACTCCTCAAGATGTCATGCACAAGGTGATGGATGTCGCTCAGCGCATTGGACAGGTCGAGATTTCTATGCTTGGCGCAAAAGGGGTTAATATTCTCACAAACTGTTATGAAGCAGCGGGTCAGAGTGTCAGACATTTCCATGTCCATGTAATACCTAGATATGGAAAAAAAGAAGGCATCTCCATTGAAATGAAAGATAATTCAGAAGGACTTAATCTACCAATTATTGCTTCCACAATCAAAGAGAAACTTTAATTATTTGGTTTATAGAAAGTACGACTATCAAGGGCGAATACTTTAGGTGAAAATTCGCCTTTTTTAATATTTTCTAACGCTTTAGAGACGATGACCATCTTGCTATCTAAATTATCGATTAAAGATAAAAGAAGTGCTTCCTTAGTTTGAGGGAGAATCGGAGAACCAAATTCATAAGCCCCATGATGAGAAAGAATCATATGTTCTAATAGCATAATTGTTTCTCCTTGTAAATGAAGCTCTTCTTTCGCCACCGCTAATTCGCCCATCATAATTGAGATATGGCCTAATAATTTACCTTCGGTTGTGAAATGAAAGGCAACTGGTCCCACTAATTCGATCATTTTGCCAAAATCATGTAAAAGACAACCAGTAATCAAGAGATCTTTATCGATATCAGGATAATATGAAGATAAATAAGCAGCGATATCCGCCATGGAAACAGTGTGCATCAAAAGTCCAGAGGCATAATCATGATGAACGGATTGTGCGGCTGGATAATCAAACAATTTGTCTTGGTATTTTTTCGTAAAATAATCTAATAATGCTCGTAAATCTTTATTGGTAACGCTATAAACATGGGCAAAATATCTATTTTTCAATTCTTCTTTAGGAATTGGTGCGGATTTCAAAAATCGTGTAATGTCAACACTATTTAAATCAACATTTCGTCCCGATTTCACGTTGAGTTGAATGTTATCTTTATATTTTTTCACCTCAGCGTAAATATTTAAAATTGCACCAATAACAAAAATATCTTCATCACCTGGTTGAATAGCCCATTTCTTACCGTTAATTTGGCCGCTTGAGTCTTTTAATTCAATATTTAAAAAATAACTTCCAGTAGAATCAATCCCTTTATTGACATTATTGACAAGGAGTTGAATTTCAACATTCATTCCTTCTTTTAAATCTTTAATCATCAAATTGTCCATAATTATCTATCTCCTCTAAGATATCTTTTTTTCTGTATCCTTTATTCAATAAAGCTCCTATTAATCGCTTTTTTAATTCATAGCCTTCATATTTATTTTTAAGCTTAATATATACCTTTTCAAAATCCTTTTTTAATTTAATTTTATCGTCCTCTTCATTTTGAACATGTATCTCTTTAGAAACATCATAAACAACATCACCATCAAACCCCATTCTCTTCAAAGAAGTTATGATATGACTCACTTGCTGAGAGGAATTATATTTAGCGTATTTCTTTTCTAATTTAGGAAGCTGATTATACGCTTTTTGATATTCTTTTTGATAACTAAACGATAATTTATCGATTATATTTTTACTAATTCCCAATTCATATAATTTTGAGATGATTTTGATTTTACCGTATCCAAGTTCATCCCCATATTCCTTATAATCAAGAGCGTACATCGTATCGTTAATGAGGTCGTGTTCTTTCATCCTTTTAATAATGGTATCGATAATATGATATGGGCAGCCTTTTTCTTTTAATTTTTCTTTTAATTTATGCTCAGTAATAATATTTCTTTTTCGTATCGCTAACGCTTTTTTAAAATAGTTATCAAAAGCGACGCTATCTTTTAATTTAAGATATTCTTTTTCACTTAAGGTCTTTCCTTCAAATAAATAAAAATCAGTGAAAACATCATATGATAAAGATATTTTTTCTTTACCGATATAAATAACAACTTTATCTTTATTTGTCTTTATTTTATTAATCGTCTTACCAGAACTTTTTGACGGCACGATTATAGACCTCCATGATATTGTTATAAAATTTATCAATGCTATACATATCGACGATACTATAAGCATTATCTTTGATATTTTTTAGTTCAACTTGATTTAATGAAAATATTCTTTCCACCTTCGAAATAAAACTATCCTCATCGGTAAAAAAGAACCCGGTCTGTCCATCGATTATCGTTTCGGATAAATTATCATCATAACGCGCTAAAACGATGGTTCCACTACTCATCGCTTCCATAAAGGTTAAACCTTGCGTCTCAGTAAGTGAAGCTGAAGTATAGATATCGGCTAAATGATAAAAAAACGGTACTTCAGAAGAAGGAACAGGACCGATAAAATCGACATATGTAGAGATGTGTAATTCATGGACCAATAATTCCAATTCATTTTTCTGCGGTCCACCACCAACGATAATTAATTTAATATCAGCATCCGGATGAACACTGACATATTTAGCAAAGCCACGTATAGAAACATCCATGCTCTTTTCTTTGGCAATTCTTCCTAAAATGAGCATTATCTTGGTATCTTTACCGATATTATGTTTCTTTTTAAAAATTTCAGCTTTTTCTAAATCAAATTTATCATCTGAAAATAAGGAGAAATCAATGCCAGTTGGAATGACATTGATGTAAATATCAGTGCCCACTGAACGCATGAATTCTTTAGTCTTCATAGAAGGTGTAATAAATTCTGCACAACTATTAGCAATGCCTTTAGAATAGCTTCTAACTGTCTTTTTAGCTAACCGATCTAAAAAACCATGAGTTATATAATAAGTATAATCTTCATACGACGTATGGTAAGTATAAACAAGTGGAACATTGAGCGCTTTCGCGGCAATTCGAGCAAATACACCCACTCCAAAATCGGTTTGATTATGGATGACATCGAGATTATAACTTCTCAATATATCTAATGCTTTTCGATCAAATATCTTCGTCAATCGATATCCATAAACCTTCATTACTTCGATTCCAGGAAGATAAATGACATTATCAATGATTTCTAATTTTCCTTTTGGTTTTAACTGAGGAGTAACCACGACAACATTATGTCCATGACTTTTTAACACTTGAACAAGATTATAAGTAGAAGTGGATACACCATTAATTAGAGGTGGATAAGTATCTGTAAATACCCCTATATTCATTCCTATTCATCCTCACCAATATTTACATTCGTGTATTCATCGTTGTTATTATTTTCGCTGTTATTATTATTTTTTTTAGTATTCTTTGTTTTTTTCTTTCCAAATGACTTTAATTTATTAGCGATAGCGGTTCGAGATAAAGTCGATGTATTAATCATCGTATCTAATTCATGTTTACGTTCAAGATAAGTTTCATTTTGAATTGAAACAAAAGTTTCTCGATTAGACATGTCAGAATCGATATTAGCTTCTTCTTTAGGGGAAGCGCGATAAAAAGCCGTCACAAATCCAGCGAATAATAAAGGGATCGTGAATGTAATTGTTCTCCAAATGAGCAATGCTGCGGAACATAACGCACTAGAGGCCGCTTTAGTGGCATTAATATCGATTTCCGCTAATGAATCAGCCATTACGACTTTATAGAAGAACCCTTTCGAAGGATCTTTATCATTAAAGAACAATGCAAAGAAGAAATATTCAGATGCCCCCGCGGAACCTGGAAGAGGAATTAAACCCGTTACCATCTGGTGATAATTGCTCAAGAAGACGGAATCCCAAAAATTAGCAACACTCGATTGATTGCCAAGAGCTACTCCACAAAAATAAGGAATAGAAAATTTAATCGTGAAATAAGCAAAGAAACAAATAGAAACTAAAATTGTAAAAGGAATATTAGTTAATAATCGTCTTAATTCAATTTTAAAATTTTCCACAGATACACGTAAAGATTCTCTTTTTTTATCTGGGTTTTTAACTATTTTAATTTTCGTCAATAAACTAATACATGGTCCCATAATAAAATTATGAAAACGATGCCAATATCCCATCAATAAAACGATAAGAATAACACCAACGTTAAGTACAAAACCAATAATAGTAAGTGGCCAAATTGGAATAGAAAAATTCCATCCTGCTAAATTGAAGGGAATAGAACCAATTTGATTGATAAAATCATATTTAACAATAAAAGAAACGATGCCATAAATAATTAAAACAGTTTGAAAAACAATCGAATACATGGCCAAAATTGATACTGCTGCAGAAATTTGTATTCCTTGTTTTTTATACGTATAAGCTTGTAAAAGTTGCCCTCCAGAAGAACCGGGAGTAACGGCGTTATAAAATACTCCTATTTGATCCACCGCTACCGCTTGATGAAAATGATATTTTTTGGTATAAAGTCGAGCAAAACAGAAAAGAATAAAACTTCTAATACATACACATACAAGCATTAAGCCAAATACGACTAATAATATTTTCCAATCGCATTTCTTTAGTTCCGCTAAAACTTTATCAGCATGTCCAAATAAAGATAAGGCAATAGCAACGACTGTCGCAATCAAAACGAAAGATATATTGAGGAAATATTTAAATTTATTCTTTTTCTTATTACCTTTAGGAGAATTCTCCTCGCCTTGAGGTTTAATTTCCTTATCTTTATTTTCTTCTTTATAGAGATAGCTTTCTTCTGACATAACATAAGTTATTTTAACATAGAAAAAGTAAGATTAAGAAATAATTAGAAATATGAAATAATAAAAAAGAAAATGATTTAAATAAATAGGCTATTTTTCAACATTAGAAGTGTTTAAAGCTTTATATTTAAAATAATAAACAAACGTATAATAATAATAAGAAATAGATATTCCAAGCAATAAACCACCTAAGATATCGCTAAACCAATGCACTCCAGAAAGAAGTCGACCAACGACCATGATAAGGGTGTATAAAGCACCAGCAATAAGTACTACTAATTTAAGCGTTTTATTTTTGCTCAAATAGAAGCAAGCAATAATTCCAGTTATTGCAAAAGAGACCGCTAAAAGGGTATGGGAGCTAGGAAATGAAGCTTCAAGTTTACTAGATTCGCCAATAAAAACAGGTCGATTATTGATAACCACCAATTCAAAGAATAGATAAAATCCCAAAGAGAAAAGATAGACAAAAGCTAATAAAAGGATGGAAATATCAACTTTTTTAATCGACTTGTTTTTAATCCAAGAGATAATGCCGTATACGACATAAAATAAGGCGATGGCAAAAGATAAATAGCCTAAATAATTAGTGATTTTATACCAACTATCATTTTGAGGAAAATAATCAAGCATTTTGATGTTTAAAGATGATAAGCCAATTTCAGCGTTATTAATAGGAGAATAACCAATATCAGTTGTTTTTAATAATATGATAAGGACAATAAATAAGAGTAAGAATAAGGTTGAGATTGATAAATTTGTAATAAATTTCTTTTTCATACTCACTATTAAAACAAAATAGGTGAATAAAATCAATCTACATGATGCTTAAAGTATTTTTTATTTATTTTCTAAGATATTAAATTGCTTAAACTAATTTAAAATAAATTCGCCTATGACAAATAAAATCAACCTAATTTTATATTTTATTAATTTTTAAAAAATACTTATCTATAAGAAAATACAAATTGATATAATAAGCGAGTATTTTTATGATTCTATTCGAAATAAATGAAGTAGCATTCTGGACAATGACATTAGGTGGACTAGGTCTATTTTTATTTGGTATATCTTCTTTATCAACAGTCTTAAAAAGGATGGCTTCAACCAAATTATCTTCTCTTATTAATAAAATAAGTAACAATCGTTTTCTTGGTTTATTAGTGGGAACGGGATTTACCGCTATTATACAATCTTCCAGTGGCACCAGTGCATTAGCGATTGGCTTAGTACGTGCTGGGGTTATGACATTTATTCAAGCTAGTGCCATTATTATAGGCGCCAATATCGGTACTACTATTACATCTTTTATCGTATCTATTCCATTTGCTGAATATTTCCCACTCGTGTTATTTGTCGGTTCGATCATTCTTTTATTTGCCACTAAAAAGAAATGGACCAATATCGGTGAATTATGTTTCGCCTTTGGGGCTTTATTTTTAGGCTTATGGATTATGGAACTAAATCTATCCTCATTAGCGGAACAAAGTTGGTTCATCTCTTTTTTTAAAACATTGGATAATTCTCCCTGGCTCGGTTTATTAATTGGAACTGTGGCAACAATTTGTTTACAATCCTCAAGTGCCGTAATCGGAGTAGTACAAGGTCTATACGCAGTCAGTGCTGGTACTTCGATAACTTTATTTGGAATATTACCTGTCATTTTTGGCGCTAATATTGGAACGACTTCAACGGCATTATTCGCCTCCTTTGGTGGAAGTAAAGAAAGCAAAAAAGTAGCCTTATTCCATATCTTATTTAATACGGTTGGTGCCTTTTTATTTATGGGTATCATTTTCCTATGCAAGGATTGGTTGAGTAACATCTCTTACTGGGGAAAAATAAATGCTGATGGTTCTATTTCGTGGTATATCAGTCCAATGTTTCAAATCGCATTATGCCACCTCGTCTTTAATATGGTGACAGGAAGTATCTTCTTTGTTTTATTAACCCCTATTACCAATTTAATTAATAAGCTCATTCCAACACCGATGAAAAAGAAATCATTGGAGCCAATTGAACCACTTGATTATGGATTAATGAAAGAATTCCCCGCTGAAGGATTAGCTCTAGCTAAGAAAAGAACATTAACCATGTTTAATTACGACAAAATGATGTTTGAAACGATTAAAGAATATTTAATTTCTTTTAATGATGACGATGCGGAATTTGTCTTAAATATTGAAAAAAATATCGATATGATTGATCGTCAACTCAATAATTATCTATCAACTTGTGAAAAGAATGATCTCAACGAAAGCGATGTTGCTTTGCTCTTAAGCATATTAAAAGCAAGCAAAGATATTGAACGCATTGGAGATTATGGGGAAAATATTATCTCCTTCTATACGCGAATGAAAGAAAGAAAAGAAACATTATCTAAGGAAGAAAAAGATTTATTTATATCTCTCACCGATAAAGTCGTCGAATTTATCATTGAAACAATTGATGTCTATCAAAACGCTGATAAAGATAAAGGTATAGAAGTCATTCGTTCAAGAAGAGAATTTGTTAAAAGTATTAGTGACACCATCAACACTCATTTTGAATTAGAAAGTGCCACAAATATTAGCACTAGATTTGTCGAATTAGTCTATGTCGATGTCTTAAATTGTTATGAAAGAGTGGCATCTCACTGTTCTAACATCGCTAAGATATTTGGTACTGATAAGGATTACGCCATCAGTGATAAAGAAAAAGAAAGATTCGCTAATATGGCTAATCGATATTAGTTTGTAGTTGTTATGTCTATGTTCATTTGTATGTATTCCAATGGTATGCAATATGTTTTTGAATAAAAATTAACATATGCGAAATTACTAATAATTTTAATTAATGTCCCTTTGGTACCTTCTTTTAAATCTTCGTAGTTTTTAGCAAGGAAAACATCCTTTGAAACTTTCTCAAAATATTTATATTTAATATCTAAAATCTCATAAAGTTTAGTTATATCTTGTCTTAAATTAGTTTGAGTTTTCATTGTATTAGCGTGAGAAATAAACAACAATCCAATAGCGGGAGTGGCAATATTATTAACAATAGCAAGTATTAAATAAAGAGGAAACCAACGATCACTTTTAATTTGACTAACGAGAATGTATATCCAAATAATATCAATAATGGCTCCAATCAGCATAATAATTCCCACAAATTTAAAGTATTTCATAACAAATAATCCATTCGCCTTCCAATAATATTATAAATTACAAAAAAATGGCGCAACACTAAAAATTAACTTATTAAATAACCCAGCTAGTCCATCTCTTCGTTTTCACTCAAGAATGTTGGCACAATTAACTGGATACTTCCAAATTTTGACTTTGAAAATAAGATTAAAAAATATTCATCTATACGCCGTATTTTGCTTAAAGCAATAAAAACATAAAAAGAGCCATCATTACGACAGCTCTAATTCTAAGTAAATAACGACTAATTATTAGTCAACCCAGGTAATTAGGACAACAGGAGCATTATCTCCACGTCTATTACCTAATTTATATTGACGGGTATATCCACCGTTGCGATCTTTCATCTTAGGACCGATAACAGCGAATAATTTGTCGACGGCATTAACACCATCATCACCACTGACATTGCGTAAATACGCACTTGCGGCTCTTTTAGCGTTAACAATATTTTCGTTTTTAGTGAGTGTCACTAAACGATCTGCTTCTTTAATAACATCTTCAGCTGTAGCAGCGG
Source organism: Gemmiger formicilis (assembly GCA_963612735.1). Lineage (GTDB taxonomy): Bacteria > Bacillota_I > Bacilli_A > RFN20 > CAG-826 > CAVDWX01. The sequence goes on from CAVDWX010000051.1 coordinate 13,151, forward strand.
TGACTTTTACTTTGCCACCTAATACTAAGTCAGTTAAGACATTGCGGAGCATATTTTCATATTTACTTTTGGTATAGGCGGCTTTAAATCTAACGCCGGTCTTACCATGAACATTTCTACGACCTTGTGCTGGCATAATTTAATAACCTCCTCTTTATTCAAAGTCTTTAAATGAAAGTCCGATAGAAGCAAGCTTCTCTTTGATTTCTTTAAGAGATTTCTTACCGAGATTCTTAAATTTCATCATATCGTCTTCACTTCTTTCAGTTAATTCAAGAACAGTCTGGATACCAGCGCGTTTTAAACAGTTATAAGAACGAACTGATAAATCGAGTTCTTCGATGGTAATGTTTTCGTATTTATTTTCTTCAACAACGGTTTCATCTTTTTCGATATTGATATCGTTAGTGATTTCAGCGAGGTTGAGGAATTTAGCAAAGTGATCAATTAAGATTTTCGCGGATAAAGTAACGGCTTCTTGAGGTAAGCAAGCACCATTAGTCCACACTTCAAGTGTTAATTTATCGAAGTGAGAATCATGTCCGACACGAGTGTTATCAATCGTGTAATTCACTTTCTTAACTGGAGAATAATTGCTATCAGTAGAAATAACTCCAACAGGAAGTGAAGGATGGAGAACTTTATTTTGTTCACCGGTCACATAGCCTCGACCATTACGGGCATGGAGAACCATATGTAAGGAGCCATTTTCCGTGATATGCGCTAAAACGACATCTGGATTAACGACTTCAACACCAGTAGGAACAACGATATCCGCACCTGTAACCACAGCAGGTCCAGTAACATTAACTTCTAAACGCTTATTAGCGTCATCGCTAGAATCAATGCGTAAAACTAAATCTTTTAAATTTAAAATAATGGAGGTGACATCTTCTTCAACGCCAGGAAGCGCAGAAAATTCATGTTGTGCTCCTTCAACTTCAACAGCGTAGATAGAAGCACCAGGTAAAGCGGATAATAAGACTCTTCTAAGAGCATTACCAAGAGTTAATCCAAAGCCACCTTCAAGTGGTTCAACGACGAAACGACCATAATTTTCATTTCCATCATAATCAGCTTGTGTGACTCCAAATCTTTCAAATGGATTGGCAATTTTCATAGATTATTTCCTCCTTATAAATTATCCACGGGGTCGTTTTGGTGGACGACAACCATTGTGTGGAATAGGTGTAGTATCAACGATTGATAAAACTTGTAAACCCGCGACAGAAAGAGATCTAATCGCTCCTTCACGGCCTGGTCCAGGTCCTTTAACATCGACATCGACTTGACGAATACCTTGATCATAAGCAGCTTTAGCAGCGGCTTCAGAAGCTTGTGCAGCGGCAAATGGGGTGGATTTTTTAGCACCTTTAAAGCCTAATGCACCGGCACTGCTCCAGGCAATTGCATTACCTTGAGAGTCAGTAATCGTAATAATTGTGTTATTAAATGTGCTATGAATGTGAGCGACACCGCGAGTAAAGGAACGTTTGACTTTCTTTTTACGTGTAGTTGTTTTAGTAGCCATAAACTATATCTCCTTTCACTAGCCTTGAGGCGCCATTTTCTTATTAGCGATTGTCTTACGTGGACCTTTGCGGGTTCTTGCATTAGTCTTTGTTCTTTGACCGCGGACTGGAAGACCTCTTTTATGTCTTGTGCCACGGTAACAACCGATTTCAGTTAAGCGTTTGATGTCGAGAGCGACTTCACGACGTAAGTCACCTTCGACTTTATGATTGGCAATTTCGTTTCTAATCGCAGCGAATTGTTCATCACTGAGATCTTTTACTCTTACCATTTCATCGACTTTTGCGTTTTTGCAAATCAATTTTGCAGTAGTTCTGCCAATACCATATATATAGGTAAGGGCAATCCAAATAGGTTTGTCGTTTGGAATATCAACACCAACAATACGTGCCATATTCTATATCCTCCTTATTAACCTTGTCTCTGCTTGTGCTTTGGATTAGAACAAATCACCATAACTTTACCGTGACGTTTAATAACTTTGCACTTTGGGCAGATAGGTTTGACTGAGGGTCTGACTTTCATAAGTTATTTCCTCCTTGTAAATAGTTTTTCTTCGGACTATTTAAACCGAAATGTGATACGGCCCCGTGTTAAATCATAAGGCGAGATTTCGACCGTAACTTTATCCCCTGGGAGAATGCGAATGTAATTCATTCGGATTTTTCCAGAAACGGTGGCCATAATTACGAGTCCATTTTCGAGCTTTACCTTGAAATTAGCGTTTGGTAAAGTTTCTGTTACTATCGCCTGTACTTCGATGACATCTTGTTTAGACATTACTGTTCTCCTTTAACATGGTGAGAATCTCATAGCCTTCTTCTGTGATAACAATAGTGTTCTCATAGTGAGATGATAGTTTTCCATCTTTCATTTTGACTGTCCAGCCATCTCCTAATACTCTAATCGAAGGTTTTCCTTCAGCGACCATAGGTTCAATAGCAAGACACATTCCCACTTCAAGAATGGGACCAGTTCCCGCTTTTCCGTAATTTGGGATTGCCGGGTCTTCATGAAGATGACTTCCAATACCATGTCCAGTATATTCTTTGATAATGGAATAGCCATGGCTCTCATTGTATTTTTGAATGGCTTCTTGAATGTCTCCAAGTCGAGCTCCTTTACGAGCGTGTTTCACTCCTTCAAAGAAGGATTGTTCCGTCACTTCCACGAGTCGTTTCGCTCTTTCTGAGATGACACCCACTGGGAAGGTGCGACAAGCATCTCCGCAGTAGCCTTTATATGTTGCCCCGACATCAAGGGAGACAATATCGCCTTCATGGAGTACTATCTTAGAAGAAGGTATACCGTGAATAAGCGTTTCATTAACTGAGATACAGATCGCTCCAGGAAATCCTCCATAACCTTTAAATGTTGGATAACAATCATGGCTACGAATGATTTCTTCCGCTTTCTTATCGAGATCAAGCGTGGTAATACCTGGTTTTAATAAAGGTTTTAATCCTTCAAATACGAGGGCCACTACTCTTCCCGCTTCTCGCATTAATTCAATTTCCCTTGGTGACTTGACAATAATCATATTATTTGTTCAAAAATGACTTAACTTCATCGAATAATTGTTCCTTGCCCACTAAAGAGTTGAAAGAAACTAATAGATGTCTTTCATCATAGAAATCTAATAACGGTTTAGTGTCAGAAACATAATGTTGTAAACGAACTTTTAGAGCTTCTTCGTTGTCGTCTTTTCTTTGATAAAGTGGTCCACCACATAGATCACAAACCCCATCCACTTTTGGTTTCATAGAAGTCACGTGATAAGGAGCGCCACAATTCTTGCAGACTCTTCTTCCAGAAATTCGTCTAATAAGTTCTTCATTATCGCAGTCTAAATTGACTACAATTTCAATTTGACGATTGATTTCATCACCGATTTTTTCTAACACTAATGCTTGATTGACAGTGCGTGGAAATCCATCGAGTAAGAAACCATTTTCGCAGTCTTCTTTGCTTAATCTTTCTTTGACTAAGCCAATCGTGACATCATCAGGAACTAAGTCTCCACGATTGATATAAGATTGCGCTAATAAGCCTAATTCAGTGCCTTCTTTAATAGCGTCACGGAACATATCGCCAGTGGAAATATGCACTAAATGGAGGGCTTCTTTTAATTGCTTAGCAAGGGTTCCTTTTCCAGCCCCTGGTGGACCCATGAGAATAATATTCTTTTTCATTATCTTCCACCTCCAGCAACAACTTCATCAAATGATTTACCCGCGAGTAAGCCATCGATTTGATTGTTAAGTTCTAAGCAAACACCAACAACGATAATTAATCCAGTTCCTCCTAAGGCTAAAGAGGTATCGCTACCAAATACGCCAGAAAGGATGAGAATGCTCGGTAATGAAGCAATAAGCGCTAAGGCAAGAGCTCCAATCGTTGACACTCTATTGAGAACTTTTCGAATGTAACGTTCTGTTTCTAGACCTGGTCTAATTCCAGGAATATAAGAACCATTCTTTTGGAAATTTTCCGCTAATTGTTGGGGATTTATTTGAATGTTGGCATAGAAGAAAGTAAATGCGATAGTGAGAACGATATAAATAATTAATCCCCACGGCATTGACCAACTGCCCATGTCATACATTGCGGACGTATTAAAAATATTGAGCCATTCAGCGTTCGCGGCATCTTCAGATATAAAAGCAGCAATCACACTTGGTGCCATTAAAATTGAACTCGCAAAGATAACAGGAATGACCCCTGCGGAATTTAATTTAATAGGTAAGAAGTTGGCTCGTGCCATCGATTGAGTTTGTCCACCACTTTTTCCCGCTGATTGAACAGGAATTTTTCTTTGAGAGAGTTCAATGAATGTGACAAAGGCAATGATGACTAAGAAGCAAAGAATATAGAGAATGAATTGGAATACTCCAGTGATGAGGGCTTGATCGCCATAATTTGAATTTTGCACAATCCATTTAGTAAATGCAGTGCTAATTTGACTTGGCAAAGAAGAAACACATCCCGCAAAGATGATCATTGAGATACCATTTCCAATACCTTTAACGGAGATTTGGTCTCCGAGCCACATAACAAGCATGGAACCCGCCATCATGACGATAACGATGTAAATATACATAAGCCATGGCTTACTTCCTGCATCAAAAGTGATGTATGAAGAAGATTCCATGGTCTTAATAATTCCATAAGCTTGAACCGCTCCTAACATAAGAGTTAGATAACGGGTCGCCATTTCCATTTTCTTTCTTCCAGTTTGACCTTGACGTTTTAATTCAGTCAATGCTGGCAAAACATCAGTGGCCAAAAGTTGAATGATAATTTGCGCGGTAATATATGGGGAAACACCGAGAGCAAAGATGGAGAATGTTTGAAGCGTTCCTCCACCTAATAAGTTCATCAGTGATAAAGCATTATTACCTGATAAATACTTTTGTAAATCCTCGCCAATGGTGACACCAGGGACGGTGATTTGTGCCCCGATACGAAAGATAAAGAGAATAAGAACCGTAAACAAAATACGATTCATTATTTCTTTGTTCTTGAGAATTGAGGCTACTTTTTTCATATTATAGCACCTCTATTTTGCCACCAGCATCGACAATGGCTTTTTCCGCAGATTTGGAGAATTTATGAGCTTGAACAGTCAAACTTCTTTCCAAAGTTCCACTGCCTAAGATTTTTAATCCATCATATTCTTTGGTTAATAAACCAGTTTCTTTCAATAATGCTGGGGTGACAACTGTTCCGTTTTCAAAACGATTTAAAGACGAAACATTCACAGTTGCATAACAGGTACGATTGACGTTATTAAAGCCACGTTTTGGTAAAGCTCTCCATAGTGGTAATTGTCCACCTTCAAAACCTAAGGCGACTCCACCACCGGAACGAGAATTTTGACCTTTATGACCAGTTCCACAAGTCTTACCGTTTCCGCTACCTAAACCACGTCCTTTACGGTAGTGTTTAGTTCTTGAACCAGCGCTTGATTGAAGTTCATGCAATTTCATATGTGCACCTCCTTAATATTATATTGTCTTTTCGACAATTATTCTTTGCCACGCAACACTTTCATGTCTTTGTAGCTTTTGAGGTTTTCAAGACCGTCATGAGTGGCTCGAATCACATTGATAGGAGCACGTGAGCCATAAATCTTAGAGCAGACGTTAGTAACACCCGCTAATTCTAAGATTGCTCTAACTGGGCCACCAGCGATAACTCCAGTACCTTCAGGAGCGGGTTTTAAATAAACTTTACAAGCTCCATAATGGCCAATGATTTCATGAGAAATTGTTCCACCTTTAACAATCTTTAAAGAGAAGAGATTTTTTCTTGCTCCTTCTGTGGCTTTTTTGATGGCATCTGGTACTTCCGCGGCTTTACCGAAGGCAAAACCATATCGACCTTTGCGATCACCAACCACGACAAGCGCGGTGAATTTCATACGTCTTCCACCTTTAACGGTCTTACTGACACGGTTGATAGCGACGACTCTTTCTTCAAATTCATCTTTGGCTTCGCGGCGTTCTTTGTTGCGTCGATCATTGCGAGGTTTGCGATCGCCACGAGGACGTCTTTGAGCACCTTCTCCTTCTTTAGGAGCTACTTCAGGAGCAGCACTTTCTTCTGGTTTAGTTTCTTCAACGACGGGTTGAATATCTTTTTCTTCCATCATAATTATGTTCTCCTTTAGAATTCTAAGCCAGCTTCACGAGCGGCTTCAGCGAGAGCCTTGACTCGACCGTGATAAATATATCCAGATCGATCAAAGACGACAGTTTTAATATTTTTAGCTAAGGCTTTTTTAGCAATATCACTTCCAACGGCTTTAGCGGCTTCTACATTAGATCCTAATTCTAAGCCTAAAGCAAGGGATGAAGAGGACACTAATGTAACACCTTTAACATCATCGATGATTTGTGCTTCAATGTGGCGGTTAGAACGATAAAGACAAAGTCTTGGTCTTTCACCAGTGCCGGAAACTTTATTTCTGACACGAGCGTGACGTCTTTTTCTAGAAACGTTTTTACTTTCTTTTGTAATCATAACTTTTCCCTACCTTTCTATTTCTTTCCACCAGCAGCGGCGCGTTTGCCTTCTTTAGTAACAACGTGTTCACCTTTATAGCGAATACCTTTGCCTAAATATGGTTCTGGAGGTCTTACTTCTCTAATTCGAGCGGCAGTTTGACCTACGGCTTGTTTATCAATTCCTTCGCAAACGATTTCAGTTGCTGAAGGAGTAGAGATAGTAACACCTTCGTTAGGTTTAATGGTAATAGTGTGAGAATATCCAGCCCATAAGACAACGTCTTTACCTTGCATTTGTGCTTTATAACCAATACCGATCATTTCAAGAGATTTTTTATAACCTTCAGAAACACCGACGATAGCGTTATGGACATTAGCTCTGACTGTACCATGATTTTGTTTAGTTTGTTTTCTTTCATTATCTCTTGTGAAATTGATAACACCTTCTTCTAAATGAGGAATGATTCCATCCGCAAGAGCGACATTAAGAGTGCCTTTTGGACCCTTAACAGTAATGACTTTATCCCCGACTTCGAGAGTCACGCCAGCAGGAATATCAATATGTTTTAAACCAATTCTTGACATAATTTATCCTCCTACCAGACATAAGCGAGCACTTCGCCACCAATGCCAAGAGTTCTAGCTTTCGCATCAGTCATGACACCGTGAGAGGTCGAAATAATTGCGATTCCTAAACCTTTGAAAACACGGGGAAGGTGTTCGCAGTCTACCGTAACGCGTAAACCGGGTTTAGATATTTTCTTTAAGTTAGTGATAACGCGTGTGCCATCACCAGCATATTTAAGAGTAATGATTAATTCTTTTTTAACATCACCACGTACTTTATATTCGGTGATGAAGCCTTCTTCTTTAAGAATTTTAGCAATTTCAACTTTCATCTTGCTGGAAGGCATCTTAACGTTTTCATATTTAAGAGCGTTTGCGTTTCTAATTCTTGTTAGCATATCGCTAATTGGATCTGACATCATAATCGTTAATTTCCTCCTTTACCAAGATGATTTTTTCATGCCGGGAATTTCACCTTTATAAGCTAATTCTCTTAAGCAAATACGGCATAAATGGAATTTTGAATAAACAGAATGGGGACGTCCACAACGTTCGCATCTCGTATATTCTCTGACCTTATATTTTTTAGGTCTTGCACAGCGAATTTTCGCACTTGTTTTGGCCATTTGTAGACTCCTTTCTATCTATGGAATGGCATACCCATTAATTCAAGTAAGGTATATGCCTCTTCGTCAGTTTTAGCAGTAGTGACAATAACGATGTCCATACCGCGAATCTTGCTCACTTTATCGTAATCGATTTCAGGGAAGATTAATTGTTCTTTAATACCAAGGGTGTAATTGCCTCTTCCATCGAAAGCATTTTTGCTAACACCACGGAAGTCACGAACACGTGGGAGGGCGATAGAGACTAACTTATCAAAGAAGTCATACATTCTAATGCCTCTTAATGTCACTTTGGTACCAATGGATTGACCTTCTCTTAATTTGAAGGAAGCAATAGATTTTTTTGCTTTAGTAATAATTGGTTTTTGACCGGTGATAAGCGTTAATTCTGCGACTGCTTCTTCTAATCGTTTAGCATCTTGAGTGGCATCGCCAACACCGATGTTAACAACGATTTTATTAATGGAAGGGATTTGCATTGTCGAACTGTAATGATATTTGTCTAATAATGCAGGTCTAACCATTTCATCGTAATGAGTTTTTACTCTACTGACGAATTTAGCTTTAGCAACACCTTTTCCAGTTCCTTTTTTCTTAGGAGCTGGTTTAACAGTTTCACTAGGAGCAGCTTCAGGAGCAACGGTTTCCTTTTTACGAGTTGAAGTTGGTTTTTTAGTCGTGCTAGCGGGTTTTTTACTAACTGGTTTCTTTGTTTCTTCAGCCATTTTCTTATCCTCCTTATAGCACTTGTCCACTCTTCTTAGCGAAGCGGACTTTTTTATCTTTGACCACTTTATAGCCAACACGGGTTGGTTTTTTGGTCTTTGGATCAACAATCATGACATTGCTCGCATGGATAGGAGCGTATACTTCTACCACGGAACCTTGTGGGTTTTGTTGAGTTGGTTTTTGATGTTTTTTACGGACGTTGACGCCATCTACAACAACGCGGTTAGTTCTTGGTAAGACTTTTTGAATTTCGCCAACCTTACCTTTATCGCGTCCAGAGATGACGATGACTTTATCACCTTTTTTAAGATACATAGTCATTTCCTCCTTATAGCACTTCAGGGGCTAATGAGACGATTTTCATGAATCCGTCTCCACCCTTTTCACGAATCTCACGAGCGATAGGCCCAAAGACACGAGTTCCAACTGGGATATTATCATCATTGATGACCACAACTGCGTTATCATCGAATTTGATAGTACTTCCATCTGGACGATTGACAGGATGAGCCACACGAACGATGACACATCTCACAACATCACCTTTTTTCACTTTTCCGTTTGGAATAGCGTCTTTAACCGCGCATAAGACGATATCGCCTAATGATGCGGATTTATGATGACTTCCACCATAAATGGTGAAGATGCGAACCTTACGGGCTCCACTGTTATCGGCGACTACTAGATTAGTTTCCTTTTGAACCATACTATTTAGCCTCCTCTACTACTTCAGTGACTTCTACTTCTGCTTCATCTTCTTTTTTAGCTTCAGTAGTAAGCACTTCTTCTTTTAATTCAGCTTCAGCTTCAGCGATGGATAAGACCGCTTTCTTATCAATAGAGACTAAACGGAATCTTTTAGAAGCCGATAATCTTCTTGTTTCCATGATAGTAACGGTATCGCCAACTTTAGCTTCATTATTTTCATCGTGTGCATAATATTTCTTACGATATTTGACACGTTTACCATATTTTCCGTGTTTTTTATGAGTTTCAACAAGGACGACAATGGTCTTATCGTTTTTATCGGAGATGACAACACCAGTGACGGTACGACGAGCTTCGACTTTTCTAACACTTTCCATTATTTATTCCTCCTTATTTACTTTCATTTAATTCACGTTCACGGAGAACCATGTTCACACGTGCGATGTCTTTTCTAACGGTGATGACATCTTCTCCTCTTTCGAGGGCTCCGACTGCTTTCTTACGACGGAGTTCGAATAATTGTTCTTTGAGCGAGTAGAGCTTTTCTTTTAGTTCACTCGTTGATAATTCGCGGACTTCATTAATTTTCATAGCCACTACTCTCCTTTCTTAACAACTTTACATTTGATGGGGAGTTTATAGGCCGCTAAGCGAAGAGCTTCACGGGCATCAACTTCATTAACTCCACCGATTTCAAACATAACACGTCCTTTTTGGACAACCGCTACCCAATCCTCTGGAGAACCTTTTCCGGAACCCATACGAACTTCAGCGGGTTTTTTCGTTTTTGCAAGATGTGGGAATATTCTTATCCACACTTGGCCAGATCTTTTGGTATATCTTGATAAGACGACACGGCAAGCTTCGATTTGTCGAGTAGTAACCCAACAACCTTCTAAAGCTTGTAAGCCATATTCACCAAAGGCCACTGTGGTACCGCCTTTTGCGTGACCTTCATATTTGATGATATGAGGACGACGATACTTTGTTCTTTTTGGTTGTAACATGACTATTCTCCTTTCTCGTCAGGCTTCTTATTGAGTTCTGGGCGAATTTCTCCACGACAGATCCACACTTTGACACCTAGACGGCCATATTGAGTGGCAGCTTCTTTGCAAGCATAGTCAATATCACTTCTCAAGGTATGAAGAGGAATAATTCCTTCTTTATAACCTTCACTACGAGCGATATCAGCGCCACCTAAACGTCCAGAGACGATGGTACGGCAACCTCTTGCACCAGCTTTTCTCACTCTTTGAATCGCTTTCTTTTGTGCGGTTCTAAATGAGGCTCTTTCTTCTAATTGTTTAGCAATTGATTCCGCGACTAAGGCCGCATCGAGATCAGGATTTTTGACTTCAACAACATCTAATCTGATGTTTTGACCTTTGAGCATTTTGCTGAGTTGTTTTTTAATTTCATTAACGTTTTTGCCATCTTGTCCAATGACTACACCTGGGCGAGCCACAAATACTTTGACAACAACGTTATTGCCTTTATCAGTCTTTGTTCTTTCAATTTCAGTATGAGAGAGCATTGCATCTTTAAGGACTTTTTCGAGATATTTACGAATTTTGATATCTTCGTTAAGGAAGACAGGATATTCTTTTTTATCCGCATACCAACGTGAGTTCCAATCGCGGTTCACGCCGATTCTCATTCCAACTGGATTAACTTTTTGACCCATTGAATTCTTCCTCCTATCTCATTTTCACAACCACTGTGATGTGTGAGGCTCTTTTCACTAATCCGGAAGCTGAGCCTTTCGCTCTCGGTAAGTATCTCTTCATCTTTAAGCCATCAGTGGCGTAGATATCAGAGATGTATAAGGCATCTTTATCCATTCCGAAGTTGTTGACAGCGTTTGCCACTGCGGAATTGATGACCTTTATCACGGGCGCGCTCGCAGCGCGATTAGTATTATAGAGGATACCAAGCGCGACGCTGACATCTTTACCTCTCACTAAGTCGATGACAAGTCTCACTTTACGAGGAGTGACTCTCACGTTCTTAGCAATAGCCTTTGCCTCTGTTGGCGTTGGCTTAGCAGGTTTAGGTGCTTCGACTGGAGCAGCCTTTTTCTTTCGTTTCTTTTTAGGAGTTTCAACAGGAGCTTCTTCCACAACTGGAGTTTCTTCAACTACTTCTGTGGCATTCTTTTTCTTAGCCATTATCTATCCTCCTATCTTCCGGCAGCCGCGGCTTTATCTTCCGCAGTATGTCCGGTATGACCTGTGAATTTTCTGGTTGGGGAGAATTCACCAAGTTTATGTCCAACCATATCATCTGTCACATAAACAGTGATATGTTCTTTTCCGTTATAGACCGCAAAGGTGTGGCCAACGAATGATGGATAAATGGTTGAACGACGTGACCATGTCTTAATGATCTCTTTTTTATTCGCAGCATTGAGTGCTTCTACTTTCTTAAGAAGATATTCATCAACGAATGCGCCTTTTTTCAAACTTCTTGCCATAGTTCATTTCCTCCTTTGTTTCTATTTGCCATTACGGCGACGGACAATTAAGCGATTGCTTGATTTCTTTAAGCTTCTTGTCTTAACGCCAAGGGCTCTTTTACCCCAAGGGGTACGTGGTGCATCGCGTCCGACTGGACATTTGCCTTCACCACCACCATGAGGGTGATCGCATGGGTTCATGACTGAACCTCTAACGGTAGGTCTAGTACCTGCCCATCTAGTTTTACCAGCTTTACCTTTGTTAACTAGATTCCAATCATCGTTTCCAACTACACCGATTGTAGCGCGGCATTCACTGATGATTTTTCTCATTTCGCCTGAGGCAAGTCTAACCATGACATATTTGCCTTCAAAACCTAATACTTGAGCGCTAGCTCCAGCAGCGCGGCAAAGTTGACCACCTTTTCCTGGAATTAATTCAATATTATGAATGAATGTACCTTCAGGGATGCTCTTGAGAGCGAGTGAGTTACCAACAATGATGTCAGTGCTCACGCCAGAGATAATTTTGTCTCCGACTTTGATATCTTTTGGTGCAAGAATGTATCTCTTTTCACCATCCGCGTAAACCACTAAACAGATACGAGCATTACGGTTTGGATCATATTCAATGGTTTTCACAACGGCAGGAATGTTATCTTTGTTACGTTTGAAGTCGATAATACGGTATTTGCGTTTATGACCTCCACCAATGTGACGGCAGGTAATTTTACCTTGATTATTTCTTCCGCCAGTCTTAGATAAACTAACTAATAAACTTTTCTCAGGAGTGCTTGTTGTGATTTCATCAAATGTCGAATTCGTCATGTTACGTCTGCTTGGTGTCGCAGGTTTGTAAGTTCTTATAGACATTTCTTTTCCTCCTATAATTTGGACTTAATGAACTTTAATTAGTCCTTGAATAGGTCGATTGCTTCACCATTTTCAATGGTAACAATGGCCTTTTTATATCCAGAGATGACTCCTTTATATCGGGTCCCTCTAGTTTTGGCTTTGCTTCTAACATTAGCCACTCTGACATCGAGAACTTTCACTTGGAAGATTCTTTGAAAAGCTAATTTGATTTCAGTTTTTGAAGCTGTAGCCAAGACTTTAACAGTCACTTGATTATCGTTTTGCATGAGAGTCATGGTTTTTTCGGTAATCACGGGTTTGATGATGACTGCGAAATCCTTTTCAGTTGCTTTGGGGAAGAGCGCCACGTTATCGGCGTTTTTCTTTTTTCTTGCCATAATTATTTAAGTGCCTCCTCAACTGCTTTGATTGCCACTTTGGAAATGAGAAGTGTATCAACATTTAATAAGTCAACAACACTGAGATTATCACTGGTGACAACTTTGACCCAATTGATGTTACGCGCAGAAGCATACAAATTGGCGTCTATTTCATCGACGACGACGAGAACTTTGCTACCTACTTTTAAGGCTTCAAGAACTTTTAAGAAGGTTTTGGTTTTCTTATCGGCCAATGTTAATTCATCAACAACAATGAGCCCTTCTTTTTTCTTAAGAGATAAAGCACTCTTAACGGCTAATTGATGTTCTTTCTTATTTTGGGAAATCTTATAGTTTTGATTGCCGACTGGTCCGAATACGGTGCCACCACCAACCCAAATTGGGCTTCTGGAGCTACCAGCACGAGCACGTCCGGTTCCCTTTTGTCTCCAAGGCTTTTTACCTCCACCGGAGACTTCGTGTCTAACTTTCGTTTTTGCGGTCGCTTGACGAGAATTAGATTGTTCGACTTGGACGGCGTTGAACATTGCTTGTTGATGTGGTTCAATCGCAAAGACTGATGCATCAAGACTTAATTTGGAAACTTCTTCGCCCGCTAAGTTGTAAACTTTAACGCTGACGGTTTTCTTTTCTGCCATGTTTGTTCTCCTTTCGTCCATTATTCAGCTTTGGGCTCTTCAGTTACAGGAGCCTCAACACTGCTATCAACTGCTGGAGTTTCTGCTACAACAGGTGTTCGATTAATAAGTGGTTTAACAACTGGTTTGTTTTTAACGGTTTTAATACCAGTTCGGATGGTAACAATACTCTTTTTAGGTCCAGGAATTCCACCTTTGACTAAGAGATATCCTTTTTCAGCATTGACAGCCACCACTAAGACATTGAGAACTGTCGCTGATTTGTTACCGTGATGTCCAGACATGTGTTTGCCAGGCATAACACCATGGTTATAACGTCCGTTGTTAGCAAAGGTACCTTGACCTCTATGATAGCCAGAACCATGACCTTTTGGACCAATGGTTTGGTGCCAACGTTTGATAACGCCGCTATAGCCTTTACCTTTTGATGTACCAATGACATCGACAAGATCACCAGCTTGGAATAAATCGACGGTAATGGTGTCGCCAACGTTATAACTTCCCATTTCATCACCGCGTAATTCTTTACTAACTTGATGAGGGACAGTATTTGCTTTCTTAGCGATACCTAATTCTGGTTTATTGGCTCTTGATAATTTCTTATCTTCATAACCAACTTGAACGGCCACATAGCCGTCTTTTTCTAACGTTTTAACTTGTGTGACCACGTTTGGTAAGACTTCGATGACGGTAACTGCGTACATTGTGCCATCTTCAGCAAAGACTTGTGTCATGCCCATTTTACGGCCTAATATTGCTTTCATGTTGCCTTACCTCCTATAGTTTGATTTCGATATCCACTCCTGATGGAAGGTCGAGGTTCTTGAGAGCTTCGATAGTTTCTTTCTTCGGATTTGTAATATCGATAATACGTTTGTGTGTTCTGATTTCGAATTGTTCACGAGAATCTTTGTACTTATGAACAGCTCTTAGAATCGTGTAAACTTGCTTTTCCGTGGGAAGCGGAATGGGACCCACAACGGTAGCCCCAGTTTTTTTCGCCACATCAACGATGCGTTCAGCACTGAGATCAAGATTGACATGATCATATGCTTTTAAGCGAACCCTAATCTTGGTAGCTTTTGCCATGAAATTTCCTCCTATATCACTTTCAGGCTATAACTGATACCGCTATTTACGAATTACCGGAGCACACCTTCATGACAACGCCTGTGGGTGTGTCCGCAACCTCGCACGTCAACGCGGACAGTCAACGCTAAAATACTACCCCTATGCGTATGTATGTGTCAACATAATTTTATTATTTTTTATTAAAACGCAAACAAGCCTTAAAAATGGATGAAAAATCATCCCTAAGACATCAAAAATGGTTTAATTTTCATCACTTTTTTGCTTTTTTTGGAGATATTTTCGATATGAATAAAGGCATCCGCAATATTCCTGAAAATACATGTGATGTTCTTTGATGATGATGAGTGAATTTTCATAACCATTATTCTTTTTAAAATCAGCATATAGCCATTTGACTGGTTGATATTTACTAGCTAACTCTTCTCCGATGCGATTGATATCTTGAGCGTTCTTATATCGAGAAATGGTCATAACTGTGCCATAATAATCAAAATGATTTGTTAGAGCATATTGAAAACCAAACTCAAATCTTTTTCTAAAACAAACGCGACATCTTTCATGCCCTTCTGGTAAATCTTTATACGGGTCTAAATCTTTGTTGTAGGTTATATTATCATAATCAAAATCTTTAATTATAATATCATAATGTTCATCCGCTATATATTGTTTAAGTTCCACTAATCGGCGAAGGTATTCTTCTTTGGGATAGATGTTTGAATTATTATAAATTATCGTAATTTTGAAAAATGGATAAAGTTCTTTTAAGGGAATTGTCGAACAAGGACCACAACAAACATGAAGCAATAAAGTAGGCTTTTTACCGCTATTTTTAATTAATTCAAGCTCGTTTTGCAACTTTTTTTGATAATTTATATTATTTACCATAAATAAACATCGCATCACCAAATGAGAAGAATCGATATTTTTCTAATATGGCATGTTTATAAACTTCTAACGTAAATTCTCGACCCATAAAAGCAGATACTAACATAATGAGCGTTGATTTCGGCAAATGAAAATTGGTAATGATGGCATCCACTGCTTTATATGTGTAACCAGGTTGAATAAAGATGTTTGTCGCTTCTCTAGTAGGTTTAAAGATATTGTATTTAGTGTAATTAGCTTCAAGAGTTCTAATTGAAGTCGTCCCAATCGCGATAATGCGTCGATGTTCTTCTTTGGCTTTATTTAAAATAGATGCGGCTTCTTCATTTATTTCATAGACCTCGCTATGCATAATGTGCTCATCGGTATCTTCCACTTTAACTGGTCTAAATGTTCCTAATCCTATATGAAGAGTAATATCGACAACTTGAACGCCTTTTTCCTTAATCTTAGCAAATAATTCATCAGTGAAATGGAAGCCCGCAGTGGGCGCTGCGGCACTGCCTTCATATTTAGCATAAACTGTCTGATAACGGTCATTAGTGCATAATTGTTCTTTTATATATGGAGGAAGTGGCATTTTTCCTAATGCATCGAGAACTTCAAGAAAAATTCCTTTATAGAAGAATTTAATTAATCTTATTCCTTCATCCTTTTCTTCGATACATTCACCAATTAACTCTCCATCACCAAAATCAATTCTAGCTCCAACTTTAATCGATTTAGCGGGCCTAGTTAGACATTCCCAAACGTCACCTTCGATTTGTTTTAAAAGCAATAATTCGCAGTGTGCTCCAGTAATTTCTTTTACTCCAATTAGACGTGCAGGAATAACTTTAGTGTTATTTCTAACTAAAACATCACCTTCATGCAAATAGTTGATTATTTCATAAAAAATATGGTCTTCATAGGTATGATTATGCTTATTAACCACCAGTAAACGAGAATGATCTCTTTTAGCGCTAGGCGTTTGAGCAATCAATTCTTCTGGTAAATCAAAATCAAATAAATTTATATTCATTAAAAGCCTCTTTTATCTCCAAAAGCCGCGAGTGTTAATTTCATAAAATCCAAAAATCTATCTTCTTGTATGGCTTTTCTTGCTCCTTCCATAACATGTATTAAGAAACGAATGTTATGAATTGATAATAATCTTTTTCCAAATGTCTCATCACAAATATATAAATGGCGAAGATATGCTTTCGTATAATTCTTACAGCAATAACAGTCACAATTAGGATCAAGTGGAGTAAAATCTGTTTTATATTTGGCGTCTCTAATGTTTACTCTACCACTCGAAGTCATGAGTGCTCCATGGCGTGCAAGTCGAGTGGGCAAAACACAATCAAACATATCAACACCACGTGCAATGCCTTCTAATAAATAATCTAAAGAGCCAACACCCATCAAATATCTCGGTTTATCAAAAGGCAAATATTTAACAGCGTAATCTACCATTTTTAAGCACACATCTTTAGGTTCACCAATGGAAGTTCCACCTATGGAGTAACCTGGAAAATCCATAAGAGCGAGTTCTTTAGCGCACATTTCTCTTAAATCTTGAAATTCGCCGCCTTGAACAATACCAAACAGTGCTTGGTCTTCACGAGTATGAACGAGTAAACCACGTTTTGCCCATCTCAATGTTCGTTCAGTGCTTTTTTTGGCATATTCATAACTCACCGGGTAAGGTATACATTCATCAAATGACATGATGATATCCGCTCCTAGTTTTTCTTCTATCTCTATTACTTTTTCAGGAGTATAGAAGAGCTTATCGCCATTAAGATGATTCTTAAATTCCACGCCTTCTTCAGTAATTTTTCTTTTCTCCGCAAGAGAGAAAACTTGAAAACCACCACTATCGGTGAGAATAGGTCCATCATAATTCATAAATTTATGTAAGCCACCAGCTTCAGCGACAATATCTTCGCCAGGTCGTAACGACAAATGATATGTATTAGCAAGAATGACACCCGCTCCCATCTCTTTTAATTCTTCCGGTGAAAGAGTTTTAACTGTAGCTAAAGTTCCAACAGGCATAAACATCGGTACTTCAACATCTCCATGTGGAGTATGAAGGATGCCATATCTTGCTCCAGTTTGTTTATCGACGTGTAATATTTCTAAATAAAAGTTTTTCATCGGTTAATCATTATAAATGATATAAGTGCATAAAAACAACTGAGTTGAGTTTATATCAAGTATAAAATTTAAATACAAACCCAACTTAAATATGATGATAAGTTAAGGGTTCTAAGTCCATCCCTTTATCACATTCTGCTTTTATTTGTTCTAATAAAAACGAGGTGGCATATTGAGGAATGCTAGTATAAAAAGATCCTATGCCAAAATTTGCATTAATTATTTTGTAACATTTTTTTGCTGAATAAGGGATTTTGCCTTCCATCACATTTCGTGAGGCCGCCATCTTCCCATTCGTCGATTTTTCTTCGATTAAAATTATCCCATCATTATCTTCAATCAAAAAATCTATTACTAAATGATCTTGGATATTTGAAAAATAATATAAATCAAAACCACATTTATTAATCATAGTTGCACATAGATTTTCATATATAGCACCTTTTCTTGAATCTAAAGTATCATTTAAAAAAGCTTGTGATGTTGAAGTGGAAATAATGCCATTAAAAGTCCTATGTCAGAAATGAAAGCTTTAAAATGTGTATTATCTGCATTTACCATAAGTGGTTTTTCAATCGATTTGATGTTAAAACATCTTATAACTAGTCCGACTTTACTAAGCCATTCGAACGCATCTTCAAATTCTTTATATCTTCCGCCTTTTTTTATTATTGAATATTTAAATTTTAATATCTCGGATTCTCGAGCTAATTGAACGGGAATTGAGTCGAATAATTGGTTCAACCTAGCTTGCAATTTATAATCAATTTGTTCTTCATTTCGATCATTGATAATTCTTCCAAAATCGGCTCTATAATCAAGTATTAAAGTTTTTAAGTACTCTCTTGATTCAACATAATTATTGGTTTTTAAAAATCTTAAAACCGAGCCCGGCATACCACCTACTACAACATATCTCTTAAGCATATTTTTATAATAGAGCGCTAAAGAAGAAGGAAGCTCTTTAGATTCTTTGACGTGTTGTTTCAATAATTCGATATTTTCTTCTTTTAGACCATTAGCCCACAAAAATTCTTCAAAATCCATGGATGTCATATGTATGATTTTTTTCATAACCTGTGGGAATATCTATCTTTTTCGTTTTTCTAAAATTCAATATTCCCAATAAAGAGCCTGTTGCAATAACATCAAATCTTTTATCTAAAGCAAAACTTTTAAGCGATGTTCTAGCTAAAGGACAATCACCAATTTCTTCAAAAATCAAAATGATTTGATACGCCGTAAAATGATTATTGGGAAAATATGGTGATGATTTTTCAATAATGGTATCAACATCTAAATTGCCTTGGAAAATAGTCCGCAATTCTTTTTTATGTCTAAAATCATAAACGATGACATTAGAGTAAAATTCGTAAGCAAACTTAGTTACGATATAACTCTTACCAACTTGTCTTAAACCATCAACAATTAAAGGCGCCTTATTGGAATCGTTATGCCAAGCAATAAGCTGATCATATATTTTCTTTTAAAATCTTTTTGCTCCATAATTCTAACAAAATTTGTTTAACATAAATTTCGTAAAATGTAAAAAAATAGCATAAAACGAATTCGTAAAATGTAAAAATAACATAAAACGAATAGTTGTATTTTGGAAAAATCTATTTTCTTCTACTTTCAAAAACTAAAAAAAATAGACCAATAGAAATAACAATCAATACCCAAATATGAGTTAACGAGAAAATAAAAACGATATTATTTCTGACCCTTAAAAACTCAAGGCAAAAACGAATTACTCCATATCCGAGATAGGTAAATCCAAATAAGATATTAGATTTATGAAACTTAAAGACAAGAATAACAAGAATAACAAAAAGTATTAAATCACAAATTATCTCCACTAGTTGGGTTGGGAAGGGATGACGATTAATTGTTATTCCGCCACAGCATCCACAAATGGCACAATTAATACGATAAAATGCTAATTCAATTAAAATTCCAGGTGCATAGTAATTAAGAATATTCTTATAACTTTTCTTAAAGAAAAAAACGGCAACGCTAAGTAATAATGGAGAAAAAAGAAATACTCCTAATAACGAAAAACCGCCTTTTATCGTTAAATAGCTAATTTGAAAAGTTAGAACGTTTTCTAAAATAAACATTAATTTTGCACTAATGACATCACTAACAAATATTAATAAAGAAAATAATATGCTTTCGAAAAATGAAAAAGAAAAATATTTACGCGCTAATATTCGATAAATAACAGATAATAAATATCCTGTTCCCCAACAAATAGCAAATGTCATAACAGCTACTTTTTAACCCAAGTTTTATAATCTTGATCATAGGTCACATTAATAGTTTTGTAAGCACTACCACTTCCAATACGTGATGTTGTAGCGGTATATAAGCCATCACTTATACTAACCTTATAAAAGCATTCATAAAAATAGACATAATTAGAGCCAGAATCGTCTACCACGACATGAGTGTCTTCATCGTAAAACTTACATTTACTTATGGTAACACTGTAATCAGAATAGCTAAACGTTTCACCAACATTTACAAAATAATAAGAATCATCTCTATCAAGTTTAATTAGTCCAGTATTGCGATTAAAAGCTCCTATTTGAGTCGAAGAAAAATCGTTAGTAGATGTGTTATTTTTAAGAATAACAATGTCGTTAGCGATTAAAACTAGTCCATATCCCTTTAAATGTCCTACGCCATCAAAACCACACAAAAAATCATAGCCATATGTATCTAAATAGACATTATTATCGCAAATCACATCAAAAACAGTATTGGCATTTAATTTATTGATAGCGAATGATTTCCCATCACTTATATCACTTGTATAATAGCCAAATGAGGAACAATTATATTCTCCAATAATCCGATATTGATAAGATGCACTATTTCCTTTTTTAAACCAAGTTGTGCCAAATATATTTACCTTAGGACGTCCATAATATTTCCAAAATAAAGTTGATTCAATCAACGATTTATTGTATTTGTAACAATTGTCACCGCTATAAATTGTATTAATTTTTGATTTCAATTTATCGGGTGTGTGAATTTGTAAATAATCGCCACAAACGGATAATTGGGCCGCTCTTGAATCAGAAGTGCTGTATTCAAAACATATGTTACTATTTTCATTAACGTATAAAGAACTGCCAGGATACATTTGAAGCCTCTGCTGAAAATAGAGATTCGAATCAATAATATTTAAATCAAAAAATGGGGAAATAGGAAAATTAAATTTGGAGCTATCAACAGTGACTTCAAGAACAATTTTTAATTTTAAAACTATTTTTTCAATACTAGCATTCGCATTATATATGGTCCATTTATTACGATATAATGTGCAATTTATTAAATCAGAACCAGAAGGTGTAATATTATCACCTAATATATACGTATCTAGTGAAACATAGCTCTCTTTATTTGAATCAATGCATGAACTGACATTAAAAAAATAATTATCATTAGAGCCAATAAAATTAAGAGTTACTTCATTAGGATTATTTTCAGTCGGTGTAATTCTAAGTATCGCACTAAATGTGCCCCATGTTGAGTCAATATCCGATTTAGTTATTTTAACTTTGCATCTTAAATATGGTAATGAATATAAAACAATAGGCATTACAT
>CAVDWX010000052.1:0-33926 GCA_963612735.1 Gemmiger formicilis
TTATTCTATTTTCAATCAATGTTTCAAATAAAGTTAGGTAAGTAGTTTTATCAATTTTTAAATCCAATAAGCGTTTTTCTAAAGTTGAATTAAACCCACTAGTGATAATCTTTCCATTAATAATATTTTTCCTGGCGAACATACTATAAGTAGTTGGGTATAAATATAAATCTCTCACTAATGGTTTAATGAGATTATCGGTTTGGTGATCATTCATAAAGGATTGTAAAACTTCAGAGTAATCATTATTTAAAAAATTATTAAAATTAGTAAATAATCCTTCAAAAGTCTCTTGAATGTCACTATTTTCAATATATTTTTCAACATTAAGATGATTGATTTTGTTAAGATTTTTTTCTTTTTGAAGACTCAATAAACGAGATAAGCGATCAAATTCATTAATGCTTTCATTGATAATATAATTTTCATATCCTTCTGCTAAAAGCATTTTAATATAAGTGTCAAGTTTGTTATAAAGAAGATTAAAATCACATTCGATTTTATTTAATTTATCAATTTTATCTTTTATATCATTACGATCGCTACTTAATGCAATGTAATCATCAACAAGTGATGTTAATTTATTTTTATCGGTATAAAAAGTGTCATCATAAATTGAAGAATATAGGTTATCATTATCCCAGTGAGTAAAATTACTTAATACTATTTCTCTAGCTTCAAAATAGCCCAATTCTATGGATTTATTAAACCATATTAAGGCATGTTCTTTGCTCCTAGCGGAGTAATAACCATTTAAAAAATACATTCCAATAATAAAACATGCTTCAGCGTCATTATTATTTGCTAATTCAAGAAGAGGACCATAAATAATGGCCATTATTCTTTCTCCGCCTTTTTTATTTCTAATATATTTGCCGTCAATATTAAATCCAAAATAAAGCATATTAGAATAACCAAAGCGACATTTTATATCTCCCTCATTCATCGCAGTTTTAAAACAATTTAATGCTTCTTTATTTAATCCGCTTTTGAAGAGGAATCTACCTTTAGAAAATGGCGTGGTAAAATTTCGATCAATCATATTAAGCGCTCCATTTTCTTCCTAAAAGTTTTTTATCTAATAACGGCTCAGTTTGTTCAATAAATGAATCGATTTGTTTTTTAAATCCGTTAAAGATAGATTTAATATTTTTTTGATCTTTTAAATTAATCTTAGAAAGTTTGATTAAATCTGCAAAATTAGCTTCATTAGGCAAAGCAATGACTGCTTCGATATTTGTTTGGTAACTCTGACCTTCTACTTCTAATTTTTTAGCCATTAATAAGGCAATAACAATACCTACAAAGTAACGGATGCTATAATAATTATCGTTAGAAAATAACGAATACATCTTATTAATCAATGAACTTTCTCCATAATATACTCCAACATCTTTTTCGGCATCATAGATAGTTTTTAATAAACTAGAACGAGTAAATGGAATTTTATTTTCAATCATCCAATAAAGTCTATTTTCAATGTGGGTACTTCGATAAAAACCAATCATTTTCCCAACTATGCACGATAAATAATCATCCAATAAAAAGAGTGGATCTTCATTTATGGGATTGTTTTTAAGCATATAAGCATGTCCGACAATTTCCATAAATTGAGAGAATGTTTCAACCAGTGGAGAAGTATGATATCTATCCGCAATTTTGTTAAGCATATCAAATGATTTTTCAGTCTCTTTATTTCTAAAATTATGGTAAACGTGGCCAAATTCATGAACGGTAGTATATAAACATCCTTTATCTGGCCAATCATAGATTGCAACACGATTTGTGGCATGAGCAAAGAAATAAGTGGTTACTCCTCCCGTTCCTTCACTTGATGCAGATGTATCATGCACAAATGTTGCTTTATGCGTATTAAAATAATCAATAACTATATCCGCCATATCTTTTGATACTGTTGAGCATATATCAACTGCGTACTTCTTAATTTGTCGAGTTGATAGATAAGCTGTAGAAGCTTTAATAACAGGAACATAAGAATAATAAACGCTTTGATATGAATTATCATTTGATATTAACGCTCTTTTTCTTTCCAAGTAGCGGTTAATCTCAGGTAAAAAATCCGCGAAAGTCTGACATAAAGAGACATAAGAAGTGTAATCAAAGCAAATATCTTTTAAAGCTTTAAGTAATGGACCATTAGGAATATTGCCACAAAGAGCGTATTCAATCTTTTTATTTAATTCCAATGAATGGATGGAATAATCAACAAAAACATCATTCTTTAAATATGAAAAAGCATTGCTTGTGTTTCTAGCAATTTCGTTTATTGCATTAAATTCATCTTCATTTTTAGTGCCGTTTCTCATGCGATTGATGGAATTATAAATTCGTTGATTATGAGTTTTAAACATCCTTTCCATCGCCGAATTACAATTATTCGCTCCAATGCGTCTTGAATATGAATAATATGAAAGCATGGTTTTAGATTTGTAACTATTTAATTTATCTTGATAAGTTCCAAATAAATTATCATTCTTATCAAGTGTGTTGCCTTTATTTACATATTTAGCTAGGAAACGGGTAAATAGATTTTCCGGTGAGACACTTTTTAAATATAAGAAATTCATCTCATCATTAGCTTTGATATCGCCGGGCTTATAAGTATCCACTAATCGACAAAAGTCGTTTAACTTCGTTTGTAAAATGCTTATTTCGATATATTTGCTTTTCACAATATTGAATGTTTCCTCGTTGATATCTTCATCCTTTAAAGATTCAACATAAATATTGAATTCATCAATGAGTTGAACAAACTTATCTTTATCAGCGGAATAGTCGCTATCAATAAACGAAGAATAGAAGCCTTCATGAGATAATTTTGTCAATAATAATTCAACAAAATCTTCAGCAAATTCACTGCCTAATTCAGCAGCTTTACGAAGATAATTTTCTCCTTTTTTTCTATTTGCTGATAAACCAAAATTACCATAATAATATAATTTACCAAGAACATAATAGGCTTCTGGATTATTCTCTTGTTCCGCAAGAAAAGTTAATCTATCGATTGTATTTTGATATTGTTCGTCGCTAAAGGAAACTCGATTTGAGCGATCGCTTCCATCTAGTGACATATACCATAAGCCAATCGCACATAATGGATTATTATTTTTCACACCTTCAAGAAAAACGTGTCTAGCTTTAGTAAACTGACGCTGTCTTAGATAAGTAGTGCCTTCAATAAATTGTGTAGAATAATCTTTCATAAAGTTAAGTTAAGTATACCACTTGATATTTATGCATAACAATCCATTAAAAATGGATCCACGATTAAAATATTGATAATTAAGTCAATTTCTGATTCAACACTATATTCAAACACATCAATTTTCTTTTCTTTTTATCTTTGCCACGATAATAAAGACACGTTTGGTAAAATCATCACCTTAATTTATGAAGGATTTAATAATCCCATTCATAACAAAAATTTTGAAAAAATCGCCCCTTTTAGCTCCACTATCAAGTCGATCTTTACTGAGCCATCTAGAGAAATAAGTCGTTAACCGGTAGCACAAAAATAAAGTTTACTCAATTTAATGATACAAATTAGATGAGAACTATAATATGGCTCGAGAAGAAAAATTATGTTAGTTCTAATTAAAAGGGAAATCCATGTCTTGATTGTAACCGGAGATATTCCAACATCTTAAGCGATACTATCATAATTCAAAATTTTTCCTGTTCTAGAAAAGGTGGCAATTAAAAAACGATTAAAAGCAGTAAGATCTTTAATAGTAATATTGCTCAAATCATCTTTTTAAATATAAGTTTGAACATAGGAAGAATAAAACTCTTCCCAGTCTTTATTGTATTGTCGTATAGTTCGGGATAACTTACTCGATGGATATAAAAAAGATATCTCCATAATTTTTCAAACATTTTCATCTATCTTTTAAATGGTTAGAATTTAAAAATAAAATGATTATCAAAATCTATTTCAAAAATTTCTAGTAATGATAAACAAGCCATTCTAATTATGGAACTTCTTCCCGATAACGATTCCTTAATCTTTTCGTCTAGTGATAATGAATTGGAACCACTTAAAATAAATTGAGAGTAGAAAGTATTAGAATCAACTATATCTTGAATCGAACCAAATAATTCAGGAACTTTTTGGGCTTCATCGATATAAGCAGGAAAGGAAAGCTTTTTTAAAAAGGAACCAGTATTATTTTGAGCACTACTGATAACAAAATTTGTTTTAAAGGCAATAGAAATCAATATTAGGATATAACTTTTCAACTACAGCCTACTTTCCAACTTAATGAGTACCAATAATAGTTACAACTTTATTTTAGCCAATATCATTATTTTCATCACTAACAATCGTCACTTTTTTAATTAAGAATTAAACTAAGCACCATCAATATTAGTGTCACAAACGTTATTTTCTTCTTTTTTATCGCTCTTTTCATTAAGCATATAAATATCTTCGCCTGTCAAATTCATTGAAGTGTGTGAACAAACAGAATTAGATTCAAAGCTGCCGCTTCTTCTTTCAATATATGCTTTAAATAAATTCACTTCGTCTAACGATTTAAATCTCGCCATGAAAAATCTATCTCCCATAGCACCCGCAAATACCTTCGCGTATCTTCCATGATTACAAATCTCTTTTTTAAAAGTTGAAAGAACTTCATCATCGCTATAAAAATAGGAAACGTCATCTCTTCTTGATGCACAAGGTGCGTAATATTTTTCTAAAGATAGATCCACTCTATTTTCATCATAAGCAATAATATCAGCGTAGATTTTATAGCAATCCACCGAATTAGCGTAGTTAATTAAATCCGGAGTATATCCACCAGCGGGTCTCATATTGGTTTCAAGAGCGACTATATCATTAGCATCGCCAAGATTATCGATTTTTTTAGTCAAACGGAAAAATTCGATGTGAAAGAAACGCTGTTTAACTTCAAATGCTTTGATTACTTTTTTACCAATTTCTAATAAGTCATCATCGACATGAGGAAGGGTGTAATAAAAAATATCTTTATGTTCTTCTACGATGTCAGAAATAGAAGGTGGGAAGACATTAGAAGCAGCAAAAACAACATTGCTATTAGAATCAGCAATGCCATCAAATGACACAATATTTCCAGTCACATATTGCTCACAAATATAGGTGATATTTTTATTCATTTTTTCAAAAAATAGGCGCAAATCGCGCTCATTTTGAATTTTATAATCGCCTTCTGCTCCAACACCAATGTCAGGTTTTATAAATAATGGATAGCCAACTTTATGAGCAAAATTTAAAGCATTTTGAATGGTATCGATAAGAATAAATGGAGCGACTTTTGCCCCTGCTTTAATGAACCTTTCTTTCATCTTAGACTTATGTTGATAGATATTAATTTCCGCTACTCGGACCCCATTTTTAACATCAAATATTTCTCTTAGTTGGGCGTCTTTATTAAGCCAATATTCGTTATTACTTTCTAAATAGTCAATATCACCATATTTATCTTTAAAATAAGAGACTGCGCGACACTCATTATCAAAATTATCCATGTTGTAGCATAAATAATATTCAGTCAGTGCGTCTTTTAATTCATATGAGAGTTCATCATAAGGGGCATCACCAATACCTAGTACGCGAAAACCATTATTTTTTAAAGCGACAACAAAGCGATAATAGGTGTCTGGAAAGTGAGGAGAAATAAAAATAAAATTCTTCATAACGCCGTTATTATAGACCCAATTTTTTAAACCATAAAAATAATTTTTATTTTGCTATTGATATTATAAAATTCTTTAGTAAAATATTTATTGACATTTTTGTCAATGAAAATTATGCCTAAGACTAGAGAACAAAATTTGCAAATCAAAGAAGAAAGAAGAAACAGCATACTCGTTAGCTCATTATATTTATTTGCTTTTAATGGTTATGGAGCGGTAAATATCGATGATGTCACTAAGGCCGCTAAATGTTCACATGGGCTTTTCTATCATTATTTTAATAATAAAGAAGAATTGTTCCACGCAGTTATGCACGAACTAGTGGAAGAGAAAGCAAAAAAGTTACAAGAGGGTTTAGATTTGAATCAAAGAGCTAAATTTGCCATCAGTGATATCATAACTCACATTTTAGATGGTTTAAAAAGCAGTGATGATAATCTCGTGTGTGTTCTTCATCTATTATTTATATTACATCTAGAGAAAGATAATATCCCCAAACCAATCGATAAAAATATTAAATTAAAGAAACCAATCAAACTCTATGATGCACTATATGGATTAATTCAAAGAGGCCAAGAAGAAGGAGATTTACTTCCTGGAAATCCTAAAATCTATACCATTACTATCTTATCGCTCATTAACGGCCTTACTTATAACCGTTTATGTATAGGGCAAAAGAAATTCATTTGTCCCGACGCTACTACAGTGATGAATATATTAATTAAGAAATAAGAGGTGGAAAATTATGAAAAAAACATGGAAACAAATTGTGTCAATCTTACGAGGAGTAAGAGAATATAAAGTATACGCCATAATAACACCAATATTCATGATTGGTGAAGCCGCGATGGAATGCGGTATACCATATGTGATGACATTGCTCGTCGATAAGATGAGAAAATCTACTTCACCATTAGATTTATGGGTCGAAATAGTCGTTCTCATTGCCATGGTTATCGTTTCTTTAACATGCGGAATATTAGGCGGGATGTTTGCTGCGAAAGCTTCAACTGGTTTAGCTAAAAATTTGCGTGGAGATTTATATAGAAAAATTCAGACATTTTCCTTTGCTAATATCGATAGATTTTCTGCTTCATCACTCGTAACAAGAATGACTACAGATGTTAACAACGCTCAAATGTCATTCCAAATGTGCATTCGTATTGTTATTAGATGTCCACTTTTATTTATTTTCTCAATGATAATGGGCTTTATAACTGGTGGCACAATGGCTTGGATTTTTGTTTGTATAATTCCAATCGTTGGATTAGGTTTATATTTTATGATTACCACTGCTTTCCCAATCTTTATGAAAGTATTTAAAAAATACGATGCGATGAACGAATCAGTAAATGAAAATATATCAGGAATTAGAGTAGTTAAATCGTATGTAAGGGAAGATTATGAAACTAAAAAATTTGCTGCTACATCTAATGCATTAACAAAAGATTTCATTAGAGCGGAAAAGATTTTATCTTATAACAACCCTTTAATGAATACCGCAATTCATATCTCAAACTTATTAATATTAACCATTGGTTCATATTTAATCGCTTTTAGTGCCGAGAAAGCAATAGATAATAATACAGGTAAATTTGTAGTTAAATATGGGTCTATAAGTGTTGAAAAATTATCCGCTCTTATCACGTATGGAATTCAAATTTTATCTTCACTTATGATTTTATCAATGGTTATCGTTATGCTTACCATGTCAATGGAAAGTATTAGACGTATTTCAGAAGTATTTGAAGAAGAGTCAACAATTAAGAGTCCTTCTAATTCAATAACAGAAGTAAAAAATGGAGATATCATCTTTAATAACGTAACTTTTAAATATTTTGAAAAGGCAGAAAAACCAACCTTAGAAAATATAAATCTAAATATTAAATCGGGACAATTTATTGGCATTATAGGCGGGACTGGAAGTGGTAAATCTTCTTTAGTTAATCTTATTTCTCGACTATACGACATCGAAGAAGGAGAAATTCTTGTTGGCGATGTCGATGTTAGAAATTATGACCTAAAAGTGCTCCGCGATAGTGTAGCGGTAGTTTTACAAAAGAATGTCTTATTTTCTGGAACTATTGCCCAAAATCTAAGATGGGGCGATATCAACGCTACTGATGAACAATTAAAAGAAGCGTGTCAAATTGCACAAGCTGAAGAATTTATTGAATCATTCCCTCTTAAATACGACACCTATATAGAACAAGGCGGCACTAACGTATCGGGTGGTCAAAGACAAAGACTTTGTTTAGCACGCGCCATCTTAAAAAATCCAAAAGTTTTAATCTTAGATGACTCCACTTCAGCGGTTGATACTAAAACCGATGCCTTAATTAGAAATGCTTTAAAAAATAGAATTCCTAATACCACCAAAATTGTTGTGGCACAAAGAATATCTTCTATTGAAAATGCTGATCAAATTATCGTTATGGAAGATGGTCATATTAACGCTATCGGGACTCATGAAGAGTTATTAGCTACAAATAGTATTTATCAAGAAGTTTACTATACACAAAATAAAAAGGAGGAAAATTAATCATGGCAAGACATAATATGAAAGTTAAAGGTCCTCACGCAAAAGCCAAAAAAGGCACATTATTACGTTTAATTAAAATCTTATTTGCTAATTATAAATGGTGGCTTATATTAGCGATGTTTTGTTTACTCGTCAACGCTGGAACTAACATTTTTGCATCCATAGCCATTAAAAATTTTACTAATATAATTGAAGAAACTATTTTAAGTGACAAAACAGGATGGGATGTCTTCCACGCTGTTGTCCCGTTGATTATCATACTTTCTTCGATTTATTTCATTGGGATTTTTGCCTCTTTTGGTTGGAATAGAATAATGGCGATTGTTACACAAAAATATTTAAATACACTTCGTATTCAAATGTTCACACACATGGAAACTCTTCCTATTAAATATTTTGACACTCATGAAAGAGGAGACGTTATGTCGATGTACACTAACGACACCGATACTATTCGACAATTAGTGTCTTCGTCTCTCCCTGATTTATTTAGATCAATCTTTACAGTCATATTAGTAATTGGTGTTATGCTAGTATATTCTATTTACCTATTACTTGTTGTGGTTGGTGGATCTGTAGCTATGTATTTTGTTGCTAAAGTTATGGGTGGAAAATCATCCAAATATTTCGTCAAACAACAAAAGATGGTAGGTAAAGTAGAAGGCAACATAGAAGAATCAATTAAGGGTCTTAAAGTTATTAAAGTTTTCACTCATGAAGAAGAATCAATTAAAGATTTTGACAAACTTAATCAAGAATTGTGCGACGCTGCGATGGTAGCTAATATCAACGGCAATAATGTAGGCCCTGTTATTGGTAATATTGGTAACATTTTATACGTTTTACTTGCAATAGTTGGCTCAATTTTGATTTTAACAAAAGTAAAAGGACCCACAATTACAGGATTAAAAGTGTTAGATATAGGAACAGCCTTAGCGTTTTTAACCTTATCTAGAACATATACTAACTGCTTCAATATTTTCGCTCAACAAATAACCTATATTATGATGGGCTTAGCGGGCGCTTCTCGTATCTTTGAATTATTAGATGAAGTCCCAGAAGCTGATGATGGTTATGTAACACTAGTTCACATCAAAAAGCACGAAGATGGAACGTTTGAAGTCACTGATGAAAGAACCAGGGATTTTGCTTGGAAACATCCTCATTCAGATGGAACTGTTACATATACGGAATTAAAAGGAGATATCGTTTTCGATCATGTCGATTTTGGATACAATAAAGACAAGATTGTCTTACACGATATTTCTTTATACGCTCATCCAGGACAAAAGATTGCATTTGTTGGCGCTACTGGAGCCGGAAAAACAACAATTACCAATTTAATAAATCGATTCTATGATATTGCTGATGGCAAAATAAGATACGATGGAATCAATATAAATAAGATTAAAAAAGCTGATTTAAGACATTCATTAGGTATTGTTTTACAAGACACAAATTTATTTACTGGAACAGTGATGTCTAATATTAGATATGGCTATCTTGACGCTAGTGAAGAAGAGGTAATCGAAGCCGCTAAAATTGCAAACGCTTATGATTTTATTACTCGTTTACCAGAAGGATTTAATACTCCTTTAATTGCCGATGGTGCTAATTTATCGCAAGGACAAAGACAGCTTATTTCTATCGCTAGAGCGGCTGTTGCTGATGCACCTGTCATGATTTTAGATGAAGCAACTTCATCAATTGATACTAGAACCGAAAAATTAGTCCAAGAAGGTATGGATAAATTAATGGAAGGTAGAACAGTCTTCGTCATCGCTCATCGACTTTCAACAGTGAGAAATTCAGAAGCTATTATGGTCCTTGATCAAGGAAAGATTATTGAAAGAGGAACGCATAACGACTTAATTGAAAGACATGGTGTTTATTATCAACTTTACACCGGTGCTTTTGAGTTAGAATAAACGAAAAACTATTTAAAAATTAAAGATTTGCAAGAAAATTAATATTTCTTACCATATCTATTCAAGTCTTTATATACACCTTTGAATTGAGGATACATCTTCAAATAAACCTTACGATAAAGATATTCGTATTGTTGATGAGCAAGTTCACTCGGTTCAAAGGTTTTACTTTTATGTGACATTTCTTTTATCGCTTCATTGATGTTAGAAAAAACTCCAGCCGCGGTAAAGGTAGCAATCGCAGCACCTAAAGAAGTTGTTTCATATGTTTGAACTCGAGATACAGGTAAACCAAATATATCAGCGGTAATTTGGCATATTGCTTCGCTTTGAGAACCACCACCTGAAATCATTAAATGTTTAATTCGGTGCTTTTGAGATTTTTCAATTCCTTCTAAACCTTCCCTTAAAGCATAAGCTATGCCTTCGATAATCGCTCGATAAAGATGTTCGCGAGTATGGATATCAGAAAATCCAACAATAGCGCCTTTAGATAGTGGCCGCTTTAGTCCTGGTCCCCAATAGGGTTGTAAAACTAATCCGTCACTTCCTGGAGGTATATCACTTAATTTACTATTTAATAATTCTTCGACAGCCATAGATTGGATTTTAGCCTCATCAATTAATTCAGAAGCAAATTGTTTGGTGAACCAAGTAAGCATCCAATATCCTCGATAGATTTGAACTTCCATGTTATACCAATTAGGCGTCGCAGCGGGATAAGCCGGTAAAAACAATTCAGGCTCATGATATTTTTTATTACTCACTTCAATAGTGGAGGCAGTTCCATAAGAAATCGCTCCCACATTCTTATCTAAAGCACCTAAACCAATTGTTTCACAACTCTTATCAGAACCAGTTGCATATACTTTTATGCCTCGTGGCAATCCAATTTCGTCCGCTAGGTCGTCTTTAATAGTGCCAAGTACTTCGCCTGGCTGTTTTAGTTCACATAACATCCTTTGAGGAATGCCAAAAATAACACCTTTAAGTGCTTTTGGGTCATGCCACTTTCTCTTTTTAAAATTGAGAGGATAATGACCTGAAACAGAAGCTACAGAATCGACAAGATTTCCAGTATATTTATATGTCATATAAGCTGATATATTCACATATTTTTTAGTTTTCGACCATAATTCACTTTCGTTTTCTTTTAACCAATGAGCCATTGTTCTAGACCTATTTAAAACGATAGTGTTTTTCATTCCAATTACAGCAAATATGACCCAATATAAGAAAGGTATCTTCTCTTTACCTTTTGCCATTCTTTGATCTAACCAGAGAATTGATTTACGAAGAGGTTTATTGTTTTCATCTAATTGTACAGATGAATCTCTAAATGTCGTAATAGTGGAACCAATGATACGGTTGAATAAAGTTTTATAATTCTTTCCCAATTCAATAAGACAATTATGAGCAACATTCCAATAATAATCAGGGTCTTGTTCGGCATAACCTTTTTTCTCGGAAAAATAAACCGGGTTATAAGGTTTTTTAATTATCGCTTCAATTTCGCCTTTTGTATTAATAAGAGTAACTCTAACTGACTGAGTACCGAAATCGATTGTTAACACTAAAGGGTCTTTAATATTGTTTTTTTCCATAAGCACGTTTTATTTTACAACAATTTTGTTAATTTTTAGTATTTATTTATGTCTTCTTTTCGCGCATATGTGCTAATATTGATACGCAAATGCACGCGTAGCGTTGCACGTTATGCCTAATAGGAGGAAATTACATGGCTGAAAAGAAATACGTCTATGCCTTCGATGAAGCTTATGGTTTAGGAAAAGAGCTTCTTGGAGGAAAGGGTGCTGGCTTAGCAGAAATGACACACATTGGTGTTCGTATTCCAGAAGGTTTTACTATCACAACTGAAGCTTGCACGCTTTATTATCAAAGTGGCAAAAAATTACCTGAATTCCTTATTCAAGATATTTTTGCTAACGTAAAGAAAATTGAAGAAAAAACAGGAAAAGTCTTTGGTGGAGATCATAAACCATTACTCGTTTCCGTTCGTTCTGGTGCACGTCAATCCATGCCTGGAATGATGGATACCATTTTAAATTTAGGTTTAAATGATACCACTGCTGCGGCTTTAGCAAAAGAAACCAACAATGAAAGATTTGCAATGGATTGCTATCGTCGTTTTATTTTGATGTTCACAAACATCGCTAAAGGTCATCCACGTACTGATATGGATCGTATGTTAGATGAACTCAAAGAAAAAAGAGGATATAAACTTGATACCGAAGTTACCGCTGAAGAATTAAAAGAATTAGTCGGTAAATATAAAAAATACTACAAGAAAACATTTGGCGAAGATTTCCCAAGTGATCCAAAAGTCCAATTAGTGGAAGCAGTTTGTGCTGTTTTTAGAAGCTGGGACAATGATCGTGCTAACGTCTACCGTAAAATGAACAACATTCCTTATGAATGGGGTACTGCCGTCAACGTTCAATCCATGGCTTTTGGTAACAAAGGTGAAACTTCTGGTACTGGTGTTGCTTTCTCACGTTCCCCATCTACTGGCGAAAAGAAAGTCTTTGCTGAATATCTACCAAACGCTCAAGGCGAAGACGTCGTTGCAGGTATTCGTACACCATTACACATTGAAGAATTACAAAAGAGAATGCCTGAAGTCTATAAACAATTCATCAATACTATCGAATTAATGGAAAACCATTATCGCGATATGCAAGATATGGAATTTACTGTTGAAGATGGCGTTTTATATTTCTTACAAACTAGAAACGGTAAAAGAACCGCTGCTGCATCCTTAAAAATCGCATGCGACTTAGTGGATGAAGGCTTAATTACTCCAGAAGAAGCAGTTTGCCGTATTGAAGCAAATTCACTTAACTCATTATTACACCCTGGTTTTGATCCTGCAGCCTTAAAAGACGCTAAAGAAATCGGTGTCGGATTAGCGGCCTCTCCAGGTGCTGGAACAGGTCATTTATCATTCTCCGCTAATGATGCGAAAGCAAGAAGAGCTAACGGTGAAAGAGTAGTCTTAGTCCGTGCTGAAACATCTCCTGAAGATATCGAAGGTATGGTTTCCGCTGAAGGAATTCTCACCATGCGTGGTGGTATGACATCTCACGCCGCGGTTGTTGCTCGTGGTATGGGTAAATGTTGTATCACAGGTTGTTCTTCTGCTGTCATTGATGAAGAAAAAGAAACTTTAACTTTAAACGGAAAAGTTTATGGTGTTAACGATACCATTTCATTAAATGGTTCTACAGGTTACGTCTATGAAGGTTCCGTTAAAACTGTTGAACCAGAATTAACTGGATACTTTGCTCGTATAATGAAATGGGCTGATGAATTCCGTCGTTTGCATGTCCGCGCTAACGCTGATACACCAAGAGACGCTATCCAAGCTGCTAAATTCGGAGCAGAAGGTATTGGATTATGCCGTACAGAACATATGTTCTTTGATACTGACCGTATCTTCCATATGAGAAAAATGATTCTTGCTGAAACAGTTGAAGGAAGAGAAGCTGCACTAGCAGAATTGCTCCCATATCAACAAAACGATTTCTATCAATTATATATGGCGATGGACGGTAAAAACGTTAACGTTCGTTTATTAGATCCACCACTACATGAATTCTTGCCACAAGAAGAAGAAAAGATTGAAGAATTAGCAAAAGCCTTAAATATAACTATTGCTCATGTTAAAGAAAGAATTAATTACTTACACGAATTCAACCCAATGATGGGTCACCGTGGTTGTAGATTAGATGTTTCTTATCCTGAAATTGGCCGTATGCAAGCTCGCGCTATTATGCAAGCCGCTATTAAAGCTCAAAAAGATTTAGGAAAGAAAGTCACTCCTGAAATTATGATTCCTTTAACATTAGATGTTAAAGAATTCAAATATGTGAAGAGCATCATAGTCGAAGAAGTTGAAAAAGTTATCAAAGAACAAAACGCTTCTATTGAATATAAAGTTGGTACGATGATTGAAATTCCACGTGCCGCCTTACTTTCAAGTGAAATTGCTCCTGAAGCAGCCTTCTATTCTTTTGGCACAAACGATTTAACTCAAATGACATTTGGTTTCAGCCGTGATGATGCTGGCAAATTCTTACCAGATTATTACAGCAAGAAGATCTTTGAACAAGATCCATTCCAAACTGTTGATCAAAAAGGTGTTGGACGTTTAGTTAAGATTGCCACAAGTGAAGGAAGAGCTGCTAACCCTGAATTACACGTTGGTGTTTGTGGAGAACATGGTGGAGATCCATTATCAATTGAATTCTTTGATTCCGTTGGTTTAGATTATGTTTCATGTTCACCATTCCGTGTTCCAGTTGCTCGTTTAGCTGCCGCACAAGCTGCTATTAAACACAAATCTAAATAATCAAATATTACAATTTAAAAACACTCTTTGAGAACATAATCTTAAGGAGTGTTTTTTTAATAAACAGGTAGAACTGGGATTAAAAATTTATTTTTAAATAATTTTATCAATATTAATAATCTCGTCAGCGAAGATATTATCATCTAAATCATGGGTTACTAAAATAATGGTGTGACCCATTTTTTCCAAATCTTTAAGTTTCGATAATATTAAGGTTTTATTTAATTTATCGACGTGTACAAGTGGTTCATCTAATATCCAAATATTATTACCGCGTGTATATTGCATAGCGAGTACCAACCTTTGTTTTTCTCCTCCAGACATAAGTTTTGCCATTTCACCAATTTCGCTATCTAGTCCAAGAGGAAGAGAATCTAATAATGGCTTCAGTTAAAAAAAATCTAATGATTTTAAAATTAAGTTTTCGTCATTTTATAATGGCTTTTGAATGACTATATATTTTCATCATTAATATTTTAGTCAAACTTTGTCTTCATTTTAAAGGTAGTAAAATAATATAAATATCAGTTTTTTTAAAGAATCGTAATAGTGAACAAAAATGATTTAGAAAAATAATGCAGCAGCACCAATCATACCCGCTTGATAACCTAAAACAGCTTGAATTAATTTTGGTTCAGGTGATCCTCTAAAGCCAAAATAACGTGCATGGCAGTAGTTATAAAGTAAATCCAATAAATAATTACCTTCATTAGAAATTCCGCCAGAAAAAACAATAGCTTCTGGTCTAAATATGTTTGAAATATTTAATATACCTTCACCTAAATAAAAAACATATCGGTCAACAACTCGTTTAGCGGTTTCATCGCCAGCGCGTCGAGCATCAAATGCAACGCGTCCGTCTACTAAAGAAATATCGCCATTAACTAATTCCCACATTTTGGAAGTTGGATTTTCTTCCATGGCTTTTTTGGTTTCTCTAATTAAGGCAGTTGCAGATGCATAAGCTTCAAAACATCCTCTTCTTCCGCAAGTGCACATTTCGCCATCAAATTTGATAACCATGTGTCCTAATTCTGTGCCTTTTCCTTCATTACCTTCAAATAATTGATTGTTTATAACTACGCCTCCACCAACTCCAGTACCAAGAGTAATTAGAACAATATTTTCGTACAATTTGCCAGCTCCAAATCGTGCTTCTCCTAAAGCCGCAGCGTTAGCGTCGTTAGTAATCTTAGTGGGTAAGCCCGTTGCTTGATAAACCATTTCGACAATTGGAACATTGAACCATCTTAAATTATTTGAATAATCGACTGTGCCATTCTTCGAATTTATCGCACCAGCGCAGCCAATTCCAACGCCAATGATATCTTCGTTAAATTCATTTAAAGTTGGAATGAAACGTTTTAGTTCTTTAATTAAATTATTAACTGTAATATCCGCACTATCGCCTTTATAAACTGGAAAAGAAAATGTTTTTAACACTTGCCCATTTTCTTTAACCGCTGCACCTTTAATAGAGGTTCCGCCAATGTCTACACCAATTGAAATCATACCTATACACTCCTATTTATTTAATAAAGATTTATAGAAGACAAAATTATTATCTCCATCGATATATCCAACTTCTGTCCCGTTGATAATAATGGAATTATCGTCATCAATATATCCTATCTTTTTATCACCAAAAGAAATAATACCATCATCGGTAATATCAGCGAATTTTCTTCCTTTAATGTAAAGAATATTTTCTCCGATATAACCAACTAAATCTTGATCAATATAGATATTTTTGCCAAAAGAATCGATGACTAACATTATTTGATAACTTCCTTATCTTTAATTATGGTTCCTTTGTCTAATTTAATAAAAGGACCAACCTCATTATTTGAACCAACAATAACATCATCTAAATAAGCTGAATAAATGTGGTTATCGTCTTTAATTGAGGAATCGTTAATAACAACGTTTGGTCCTATAATATTTGCTTCACCAATTATTGTATTTCCTAAAATAGTAGTATTAGGATGAATAATGGTATCTTTTTCAATCTTCACGTTTGGGGAAATATAAGTAGTATCAGGATCTTCAATAGAAACTCCAGATAACATCAAAGCATTATTCACTCTTTTTCGAA
The DNA here is from genome assembly GCA_963612735.1 of Gemmiger formicilis. Classification (GTDB taxonomy): domain Bacteria; phylum Bacillota_I; class Bacilli_A; order RFN20; family CAG-826; genus CAVDWX01. The sequence continues at coordinate 16,638 of CAVDWX010000052.1, forward strand.
TTACCTTTGCAGCGTAGGCTAATTGAATACGATCATTAACTCCAAACATTTCCGTAGCGTCTTCAACTACATAAGTTCCTACTTTTTTCTTGTTACTAACAAACATTTCAACAAGATCAGTAAGATAATATTCTTGTTGGGAATTATTGTTTTTAAGATCAGATAGATAAGCGAACAATAGTTCATTATCCATCACATAAATGCCAGTATTAACTTCCGTTATTTCTCTTTCAAAATCAGAGCAATCTTTATCTTCTCGAATAGCAATGATTCGATTAGATGGTTTTTCTCTTACAATTCTTCCATAACCTTTAGGGTTTTCTAGCACCGCTGAAACACAAGTTAGTTTATTATTTGTTCTTTCATGAATTTTAAAAACATTTTGTAATGTTTCAGTTGTAATTAAGGGAGTGTCACCACAAACAATCAATGTAGCCCCTTTTTTATCTTCTAAAATAGATGAAGCTTGTTTAACAGCGTGGCCTGTACCTAATATTTCATGTTGCCAAACCACTTCAGCGTCATTCTCCACTAATTTTTGAGTGACTTCGCCACCAAAACCAACAACAACAACAATGTTCGATAATGAAAGTGGCTTAATCGCATCGAGAACATAGTTAACAAGTGGTTTTCCTAATATTGGATAAGCAACTTTTGAATGGCTAGGATCCCGAGATTTCATTCTCGTTCCCTTTCCTGCGGCTAAAACAATTGCGTAGCGTTCCATATTTTCCCCTTTATTTTTTAATTTTAGTTAATTCAACTCGATAAAAGTCATCAAGTTTTTTAGCGATATTAATTAATTCTTTTTTATTCCTAGATAAAGCAAATACACTGGCTCCAGAACCTGACATTAAAACTAAATTTAAACCAAAATCTTTGAGTTTTGCTTTGATTTCGCTAATTTCTGGATTGATTTTCATAGCGGGTTCTTCTAAAGAATTGCCAATTGATTCTGCAAGTAAAGCATCGTTTCCTTCTTTTAACGCTTGTATCACTTTATCGATGTCATATGTCTTTAAAGTTAGTGTATCTCCAACAGCAAAAACTTCTTTCGTGGAATTACCGCTTTTCGGCATAATAATTAAAACATAATGATCGCCATTAACAGTTATAGGTTCAATTAATTCCCCTTTGCCCTTACATCGAGCTGGAACATTTTTGATAAAGAAAGGAACATCCGCTCCGATAGTTTCTCCAATCGTTAACAAATCTTCCTCGCTAGCATTAAGTTTAAGCATTTTATTAATACCGAGCATAGTAAATGCAGCATTAGAAGAGCCTCCGCCCAATCCAGCTTGAAGAGGAATTACTTTATGAATAAAGATTCTAAATTTTGTATCAAAATGATATTTATCAGCAAGTTTTCCAATAGCGTTCGTGGCTAAATTATATTTAATGACACCTGTAGAAAAATCATCACAAGTAATAAAATTATCTCCGCCTTTCGTGGAAAATTTTTCAATAATTACAGAGTCATGTAATTCTAAAGGAAGCATAACAGTATCAAGTTCATGATAACCGTCGCTTCTTTTATCAATAACATTTAACGCAATATTAATTTTGGCATAACTTTTAATTACTAATTTCTTCATATTTATTACCTGCAATAATTATAAATTATTCTCTATTTTTTTCATTAGTGAATATAATTTAACATAATCTTGAATGACTATTTCTTCAGGACGTTTGTTTTCTTTAATATCACATTCTTTTAAAATCAGTTTTGCCTTTTCTTTGTCTTTTAAAAGATTGCTTAAATTATTAAGAATTGTTTTTCTTCGATTAATAAATAAAGGTTTACAAAACTTATATATATCAATAACTTCTTTTTTATCGACATTGTCAAAGCTTGTAAAAGCAAACACTAATGAATTGCATTTAGGTTGAGGATAAAACGAACCTGGTTTTACTACTAGAAGCTTTTTAATATCCCCTAATAGATGAATCAATATTGAAAGTGGTCCATAATCTTTACCTGAGGTGGCACTAATTCTTTCATAAGCTTCTAACTGGGACATCAAAACCATCTTTTTAACGTTTAGTGCGTTGATTAATAAATAAACAATGAGTTCGCTAGTAATGTTATAGGGTAGATTACCTATTATTTTAGTGTAATTGGAAACATCTACTTTTCTAATATCATTACAAATTATATGTATATTATTATTCTCTTGATATATAACCTTTAAAAAATTAGTCATTCTTTCATCAATATCGATAACATCGATAGAATTTGAATAAATTGAAAGAAAATGAGTAAGCGATCCTAAGCCTGGCCCAATTTCAAGTATTATATCATTCTCTTTAATATCAAGATTAGAAACAATATCAGAACAAATTTTAGGTTCAAGCAAAAAATTTTGTCCGTAATCTTTATCCGGATTAAGCGATGATCTATTAATAATTTCAAAAACGTTACTTCTCGATATTTCCATAATATTCTTTAACCAATTCTTCTAACCTATTATAAGAGATATTTAAATAATTTATGTATTTTAAAAAGTGTTTTCCGTTACATGATGGAATGGAAAGATTTTGCATAATATAAAAGCGACAATTGTTAGATTGCCCTTCAACGAGGTTTAAGCGATATAAGTCTAAAGTAGAGATATTACCAATGGGTGGCTTGTCCATTCTAATGTAAGGTTTTAAAATTTTGATAATTTCTTCTTTGTTGGCTTCCGCGACACCATGTTTATTTTTCTTATTACAAGCATTAATATCAATGTATACATTAACAATATTATCGATATTATCGTTAATTTTATTTCTTATTATATTACCTGCATTATCGCTATCAGAAAAGACAATAAAACGATAATCATTTTTATAACGTTTAATAAAATTAAGCAATTCACCACTTACTTCAAGTCCGTTTGTAGTTAAAAAGAAAGAATCTATGAAAGTGGACAAAAAAGCAACATCTTGTTTGCCTTCAACTATCAAAAATCCATCAACCACAAATTTCATAATTTACACGTGGAACAATTCACAAGCATTCTTAAATAATATATCCTCAATATGCTTTTTTCCTTCGCTTCTTAGACTAGCAATCATATCTAAAACAAGGGCAATATTTTTAGGAACATTTATAGTTCCTCTAAGAGGATGAGGAGATAAATAAGGACAATCTGTTTCAATTAATAATCTATTTAAAGGAACATCTTCAGCCACTTCTTTTGGGGTTTTAGCGTTAGTAAAAGTAAGTGGCCCACCTAAAGAAATATATAACCCTAAATTCATAAAACTATTAAGCATTTCACTACTTCCTGAATAACAGTGCATAATACCTTTATATAAAGGATGACATTCTTTTAGAACTTCTAAACAATCATTAACAGCATCGCGATTATGTATACAAATTGGTAGTTTATAAAAATTAGCTAATTTAATTTGTTTTTTAAAATATTCTTTTTGAAGATTTCTTTTATCTTCTTCTTTAATCCAGTGATAATCTAGACCAATTTCACCAATAGCAACAACCTTAGGATGAGTTGCATATTTCTTAAAGAAGTTTTCAACTTCATTTTCTTCTAAATTAAATATTTCAGTTGGATGAAAGCCTATCGCGGCATAGCAGCAATCATATTGTTCCGCTATTTTTATCGCAAGTAAGGATGATTTTTCATCCCAACCAACCACTAAGAAGCGTGTAACGCCGACTTTTTGAGCATCTAAAATATGTTGTTCAATATTAGGATAAAGTTCATCGCTATTTAAATGACAGTGAGTATCGAATATCATCTTATTTTCCTACACAAAATCGAGAAAAGATTTCTTTAGAGATATCTTTTGTGTTTTTTTCTCCTAATATTTCTAAAACAGCATCATATGCTTTCATAATTGATACCGATATAAGATCTATTGGTAAATCATTAATCGCGTCTTCTTTTGCTTTTTCTAATGAATTTTTAACATTTTTTAATAATCCTAATTGTCGAGCGTTATTTAATGAAGGTTTATTTAATGCAACATTATCAATTCCAAGAGTTTTAAAAATTTCATCGATTAAAGGTTTTATATCGTTGTTAGATGCAGAAATATAAATATGTTCATTGTCTTTGGTTTTGATTTTATCTAACTTGTTATAAACAATGATTCGCTTTGTATTTTTAGTTAAATCTAATATTTCTTCATCCTCTTTGCCAAGCGCCTCGCTAGCGTCAAAAACAAGAATAACAATATCCGCTTTTTTAATAGTTTCTAACGATTTATTCACTCCGATATTTTCCACAACATCAGTGGATTCTCTAATGCCAGCGGTATCTAATAAATGAAAAACAATACCGTTGATATTAACATCACCTTCTACGACATCTCTAGTTGTACCTGGAATAGAGGTAACGATAGCTTTATCTTCTCCAATAAAAGCGTTTAATAACGAAGATTTACCAACATTAGGTTTTCCTACAATTGCAACATTAACTCCATTAGTAATGATAATAGCTTTATTAGTGTCACTAATTAAATTATTAACATCATTAATTATTCCCGTAGTAGTCTTAATTATTAATTCTTTATTAGCCACTTCTATATCTTCATATTCAGGATAATCGATATTGACTTCAATAAGCGCTAAGATGTCCGCGATTTTCTTTTTAAAGTTATAAATCAAAGAAGAAGTAGAGCCGTCTAATGATTTCATTGATAAATCTTTAGCTTCAACAGTAGTTGCGTTAATAATATCGTTTATCGCTTCTGCTTGAATTAGATCGATCTTATGATTTAAAAAGGCTCGAGAAGAATATTCTCCATTTGTGGCATATCTTGCTCCATGCTTAATGAGTAAAGATATAATTTCATTTTCAATTAATAAAGAGCCGTGACATATAATTTCCACTAGGTCTTCTCCTGTAAAACTTTTAGGACTTTTATAAATAGCTAAAACAACCTCATCAATAACTTTATCATTGTCGATAATTTTACCGATTAAGAGAGTTCTTTTTTCAATTTTTGTTATATCTAAATTAGAACATTTTGAAACTATAGCAAAAGACTCGTTTCCTGAAACTCGAATAATACCAAGAGCACTTTTTATTGGTGCGGTTGCTAGAGCAACAATTGTTTCAAACATATTTATCTTCCTTAATTTGAAAAGCGCCTTGAACGGCGCTAATCATTAATCAACATAGAGAATTTGAACTTGACGGTGCGTTCCTTCACCAATTGATTCAGTCTTAATGTGATCCATTCCAGCGCAAGCATTATGAATTGCTCTTCTTTCGTCGGCTGGCATTGGTTCAAAAGTGTAAGTCGTCATAGTTGTTTGCACCTCTTTAGCAGCACGTCTAGCCATACGAGATAATTTAATGTATTTAGAATCTTTATATCCGTTGATATCGAGTAAAATTCTAAATCTTTTCTTAAAATGATTACTGACCGCTAATTTGGTGAGTTCATTAATAGCTTGTAAGGTTTGGCCCTTCTTACCAATTAAAATTGGATTATGAGTGGAATCAATAGTGATGCGAATGATGTTGTTATCAAGACGAGAAGAGAGTGTACTTTCTATTTCTAAAGAATCAATAACTGAAAGGATATAATCTTCAGCATAACGAATTACATCAGACAAATCATAAACATCAATAACAACTTTTTTACTGAATAAACCTTTCTTTTTTTCTTGAACTGAATAAATTAATTCAGAAGCAGGAACACTCATTTCATTAGCGGCTAATTCGAGTGCTTCTTCCACTGTTTTTCCGGAATAAGATTTCATTTATTTATTTGCTCCTTTTTTCTTTTTCTTTGACATAATGCTTTGAGTAATGAGAGTTTGTGCAATAGAGAACAAAGCGCCCACTAACCAATAAATACCCATAGCCGAGGCAAGCGAGAAGCCCATCACAATGATCATGATGAGCATGATATAGGTAAACCATTTCATCTTATTATCTTGTTGTTTTTGATTTGGATTCTTGCCTAATTTAGCTACAGATTTAGCTTTGCGTTTTTGCATGAATTGAGGAAGTAGCATGGAGACTGTCTGCGCTAACGACATAAGAATGAATAGTACCAAGGCTGTCCAAGCGCAGTAATTACCTTGTGCTCCCCAGTTAGCACCTTTAAATAAAGCACTACTAATAGACGCACTTAAATCGAGTCCTAAGAATGAACCGGTAGATAATTCAGCGGATCCACTCAATGCACTCCACACACAAATAAAGACAGGGAATTGAATAAACATAAACAAGATTGTAATAAATGGATTAACCTTGTTTTTCTTATATAAACGCTGCATTTCCTCAGCCATTTTTTGTTTTTCGTAATTATTAGTATTAGCGTTTGGATATTTATTTTGAATTTTAGTTATTTCTGGTTGAAGCTCAGTCATCTTAGCGCTGCTTGTAGTTTGTTTAAATGTGGCGAGTAGCATTATTAATCTAACAATGATAGTCACAACTACAATTGCTAATAATCTAGACAAAGCTGCACCAGCGCCAGAAAAGGCGATAACTAAAGAATCAACGCCCCAGGCAATAGGATAGATCAACAAGCCTTCGAGGAAGCCTTTTTTCCAAGCATAACTCCAGCTTTTACCTTCGATATCAACTGCAGTTTTATTTCCTTCAATACCATACGAACCATAATTCCCATCTTTTGTAGCAATACAAGAACGATAAGAATTAATATATGTATTCATCGACTTTTTATAATAAGTAATAAAGTCGCTACTCAAACATTTATCAGGGTTTTTGATTGCGTTTTCTACTTGTTTATTATAAATATCCCAATTTTCCCAAATTTTATTATTGCTTTTAGTGCCAGCGAATTTTAAATAGCCAATAGAATCCGCTCCACCGGGGCTAATAAGTTTATTTAATTCTTCCGCTGTTGAAATTGTTTTACTGCCTAGTGCATCTTTTAAAACAACAACATCAAGAATATGGAAATATTCTAAAGTAGAATCATTAGGTGCTTTAATTCCTTCTTTTACAGCTTTATCAATGACTTCTAACAAACCTTTACGAGATACTTTGTTTGTTTTGGTATTAACGACATAGCCAATATTGTTTTCATAAGAAACATTGAAATAAATATTGTTTCCAGTAACAAATGTATATCCAGCATCTGCATCTGCAAGAGTATAAGCGATTTTATCATCGTCGCTCAATTTATTGTATTCGTCAGCACTAATATAGTTAGTAACTCCATTATCATAGGCATAAAGCATATGTGCTTTGTCATCAACAGAGCAAAAAGAAGCGGTGCACCCACTTAATACAGTGGCACCAATCAGCAAAACCAAGGCTCCTAAACCTAATTTTGTTTTTCTTTTCATTTTAACAATCCTGCCTCATTAATTAAATGTGCAAGCAACTCTTTATTTTGTTCAAACGTTTTATTCAAATAATCATTTTTAACAATAATAACAAAATCAATATTCCTTTTGTTGTAATCGATAAGAGTGTCGCACATGGATCTAATTTGTCTTCTAATGCGATTGCGAATAACGGCATTTCCTAACTTAGTGGAAGCTGAAATACCGACACGAGAATAAGCAAAATCGTTTTCTAAAAAATGAACTATAAACGAGCTACATTTAAGAAAACGTCCGTTATGGACTACTTTTTTAAAATCAGTATTCGCTTTTACTCGATTCGCAACCTTCATTTGATTAAGCGGTTAATCTTGCGCGGCCCTTAGCTCTACGTCTAGCTAAAACACGACGTCCAGTCGCGGATTTCATACGAGCTCTAAACCCTGCTCGATGGGCATGTTTAATTTTACTAGGTTGATACGTTCTCTTCATAAATTTTCCTCCAAAAACGATATGCAACAAAAAGTATACTTGCATTTATAGATAAATGTCAAACTTTTAACGCACACGCATAACAACGATAGATAATGGCACCATGAAAACTGTTATATAGCACCGTAAATAAATAACAAAAATTAAATTATCCACAGCAACCAAAAAAGACAAATTTATTATAAATTCAAGAACAATACTAAGTATTAGCACATTCGAATTAGCAATTTTAAATCATTTTCCACAAATCAACAAAGTGTGTCAAAGTTATCCACAATTTTATCCACATTTGAAAATTGTTGAAACGGTGGAAAAGTCCATATAAGAGGATATGACTACATCAAAAATGTGGAAAACTAAAAAACGAATAAGTTTTGATACTTTTAAAATGTGGATTAATCTATAATGTTGCTACATAAAAAAGGTAAGGTTATGGGAAATTCAATATCAGAAATCACACAGCTTTGGGAAAAATCCCTAGCGCTCATCAAAAATAGAATCGACACCAACATTTTTGATTCATTTTTTTATAATAGCTACATTGATTCAATAAGCGGAGACACAATCGTAATATGCGTTAATTCTAAACTCGCAGTCACACTAATGAAGAGCAATTATTACAACATTGTTTTTGACGCAATATCAGAATTAACTGAATCTAATTTTAAATTGGAATTCATCAACGAAGACAATAATTCAAATCGTCAAAAAAATGTTGAAATAATCAAAAAACAAGCATACTTTGACGGTGCGGTCATTAATAAAAATTTAACCTTTGAAAACTTTGTGGTCGGAGATTTTAATAGAGAAGCATCTCAAGCTTGTTTACTCATCGCTCAAAATCCAGGCAAGATGTTTAATCCACTTTTCATCTATTCAAATTCAGGATTAGGTAAAACTCACCTTCTACATGCCGTTGGAAACAAAATCATTCAAGACGGCAATCCAAGAGCCAAAATACTTTATATAACAGCTTCTGATTTTGTGGAAGAATATATCAAATATGTTCGAGGCGATAAGGATTCAGAATCATTAAAAAGCTTTTTTGATACAGTTGAAGTATTGCTATTTGATGATGTCCAATTTCTAGCAGATAAGGTTAAAACCGAAGAGATGTTTTTCCATGTTTATTCAAAGATGATAAACGAAGGAAAACAAATAGTGATAACATCTGATAAACAGCCTAATGAATTGCACGGATTAGAAGATCGTCTTGTCACAAGATTTAGTCAAGGTTTGATAGTGAAAATTAATGAGCCTGACCAAAATACGTGTGTAGAAATATTAAAGAAAAAGATTGTTGCAAACGGCTTAGAATTAGCTAATTTCGACGATTCTGTACTCTACTTTTTTGCAGACAAATTTTCCAAGAATGTGCGTGAGTTAGAAGGAGCGTTAAATAGGTTAATTTTCTATGTTGTTCAATATAAGCAAACTAATAAGATTTCGATGGATATAGCAGTGGAGGCGGTACAAACATTAACCGGAAGTAAAACTATAGCCACTCAGCTATCAGAACAAAAAATAATTAACGTTGTTGCGGATTATTACAATTTAACTCCATCACAATTAACAGGAAAAATTAGAACTGGTCAAATCGCTCTTGCAAGACATATCGCTATGTATTTAATTAGGACAGCATTAGACGTTCCTCTTAAAAAGATCGGCGATATGTTTGGAGGTAAAGACCATACCACTGTGATGAATGCCATCACAAAAGTGGATAATATGTTGAAAACTGATGAGCAATTAAAGGAAGCGATTACTGAATTAAAAAAGAGATTAAAAATATAAGATTTATTGAAAATAAAATTACTCGAATCGAATAGATATGATAAGATAGATATTAGTCGATATCTTAGTTGGGAAAATCGAGTTTCCCACATTATCCACCGGGATTACTATTATTATAATAATAAAAAGAAAGGAATAATTATGCGTTTCACGATAAAAAGAGAAGAATTGTTAAAAGGCTTATCTATTGCCTCAAGAGCGGTATCTAATAAATCAGCAGTGCCAGTTCTTAATAACGTTAAAATAGAATTAAATGAATTAGGTATGTTCATCACTGGTTCTAATTACGATTTGTCAATCAAAACTATGATCCCTTATCGAAGAGATGAAAAAGAAATCATAAGAAATTATAAAGAAGGCTCAACTTTAGTTAACGCTAAATTGATAACCGAAATGGCAAGAAAAATGGAAGGCGATGAAATGACGTTTGACATCATCGATACTACGGTAGCAATCATCAGTGACAATCGTTCTGAATATCGTTTAAATTGCATTAGAAGCGAAGAATACCCTGACCTTGACTTAGATCCCTCAGGAGTTGAATTGGTCTTAACACGCGCTAATTTTGAGCAATTGGTGAATCAAACCGCGTTTGCGGCTTCAATCAAAGAACAAAGACCTATTTTAACTGCGATTAATTTGGAAGCGTTTGGAGGAGTCCTTACCGCTACCACAACCGATTCAGCAAGAATGGCTAGAAAACAAATCAAAATCTCTGAAGATGTTAATTTCACCGCTAATGTGCCAGCTAAGATGATGCTTGAAGTTAAAGCCTTAGTGGAAGGAACTGATTTAATCAAAATCGCTTTTAGCGACAAAAAAGCGTTATTTACCATAGGATGCACTGTTGTTGCTACTAGACTTATTGCAGGAGATTATCCAAATACAAAAAATATTGTTCCGCGCAATATAAATTATTCTTTAGAAATCAATTCATTAGACTTATTAAAAGCTATTGATAGAGCTAATATTCTTTCATTAGATAGAGAAAATGTTGTCGATTTATCGATGTCTGATTCGGTGGTTGAAATATTATCAAAAAGTGCTCAAATTGGATCCGCTAATGAAAAGGTGGAAATGTTTAAGTTTGAAGGAATGCCCTTAAAAGTATCATTTAATAGCGAATATGTAACAGCCGCTATTAGAGCATTAGGTTCTGAAGATGTAACATTCCAATTTGTGGGCGAAATGAAACCGTTTATCATTAAGAACGCAAATGATGACACTGTGATTCAAATCGTCACTCCAGTACGCACTTATTAATCAAATAACACTAAATTTTTGATTATAAAACTTAAGGGAATTATATATTCCCTTTTTTTATACCGTTGTGTATAATATTTGTAGGAGTTTCTTCATGGATAAAAAAGCAATTGTGATTAAAGAAAACGAAGAATTTATTACTCTCAATGTTCTTCTAAAAATTGTTGGCACTATCTCAACTGGTGGGATGGCAAAGGTTTATCTTCAAGAACATGATGTCTTAGTCAATGGGGTTAAAGAAAACCGACGAGGACGTAAGCTTTATCCAAACGATAAAGTTCTCGTTGAAGGAATTGAATATGTCATTGAAAAATAATCATGCTTGTTAATAATATCAAACTGAAGAATTTCCGAAATCATAAGGATATATCACTAAACTTCTCCGCTTCACTCAACGTCATCACTGGCGATAATGGAGTTGGGAAGACTAATATAGTGGAAGCGATATATTATCTATCCCTCGCTCGCTCTTTCAAAGGTGTAGAAGATGTTAATCTCATCAAAGAAGGATGCGACTATGCATCCATTGATGCTTGTATCTCTGAAGGCAATATTAAACGTGTTATTCGCGTCTTAATTACTAAAACAGGTCGAAAAATCTTTATTAACAACAAACCTGTCTTAAAACTATCAGAATTATCGAATGTTGTTAATGTTGTCTTATTTGAGCCAAAAGATGTCATGCTATTTCGAGGGTTACCGAAGGCGAGAAGAGATTTTATCGATATAAATCTCTCAAAAAAGAGCCCACCCTATCTAAGCTATCTATCTAAATATGAGAAATTGTTGAAAGATAGAAATAATCTTTTAAAAGGCGAAGTAGTGGATATGGCGTTATTAGAAGCTAACACAGAAATGCTTATTAAAATCGCGGGCTATATCGTGTCTTATCGCCAAATGTATGTGAAGGATATCAATGATATCCTTAATAAAATTGCACGCGCGCTCACAGGCGTGCACAAAGAAATTGAAGTTATCTATCATCCTTACATTACATACGATAAAAGCTATATCAATAATGCAAAAATCGCGTTTAACAAGGCTCTAGATAACGATTTAAGAAGAAAGGTCACTTCTATAGGGCCACACCGAGAAGACTTCATTGTGACACTAAATAAGCAGGAAATTGGGCAATTTGGTTCACAAGGAGAGAATAGACTCGTCGCATTAGCCTTAAAATTATGTCCCTACTTCCTCATTGAAGATAAGGATAAAAGACCAATTGTTGTTCTTGATGATGTTATGTCTGAATTAGACAAACAACACAAAGAACAATTAATCAATTTTCTCAAAAAGTTTGAACAGGTATTTATTACCGCAACCAAACTAGAGATAAATGGGGCAACCCAATTCCATATTAGTAAAAATTAAGGAGGCTTTCTTGATGGAAGAAGAAAAGAAAGATGTAGTTGAAACTAATTCTCCTTCAGCTACTCCAAATGTCGAAGTTTCTAGTATGAATGAAGAAGAAGTTTTGCTAGAAAAAGCTGACGCAAGTTATACCGCCACTAACATTCAAGTGTTAGAAGGACTTGAAGCGGTACGAAAAAGACCAGGTATGTATATTGGAACCACATCCGCTCCTGGCTTACATCATCTCGTTTGGGAAATTGTTGATAATGCAATTGATGAAGCTCTAGCTGGTTATTGCACCCATGTCGATGTCGTTATCAACAAAGGCGATACGATAACTGTCACTGATAACGGACGTGGAATTCCTGTCGATATTGTTGCCAAAAGTGGCTTATCAGGCGTAGAAACGGTTTACACCATTCTTCACGCTGGTGGTAAATTCGGTGAAGGTGGTGGTTATAAAGTCTCTGGAGGCTTGCACGGTGTTGGTGCTTCAGTGGTTAATGCGTTATCTTCATGGCTTGAAGTCGAAGTCCATAAAAATGGCGGCGTTTATAAGTTAAGATTTGAAAATGGAGGTCATCCGGTTGGTCATTTAAAACAAATTGGCACTTGTCCTATTGAAGATACAGGAACCAAAGTCACCTTCAAACCTGACCCCACTATTTTCCAAGATACTACAACCTATGATTACGATATTATTCGCGATCGTATGAGACAAGTAGCCTTCTTAAATAGAGGCATTGAAATCATGGTGAAAGATGATCGTGGAGATGAACCAGTTATTGAAACATTCTGCTATGAAGGTGGAATTAAACAATATGTCCAATTCATCAACCACAATAAAACACCAATTCATGAAGAAGTTATTTATTGTGAAGGTAGCGAGCCAATTGAATTATCAGAAGGTCATACTTCACACGTATATGCTGAAGTAGCTATTCAATATAACGATGGCTATAGTGCGAATGTTTATTCGTTCTGTAACAATGTTCACACTCATGAAGGTGGAACACACGAAGCTGGTTTTCAACTTGCGATGGTTCGTGTCATCAATAATTATGCTCGTGCTTATAAATTCCTAAAAGAAAACGAAGATAACCTTACATACGATGATATTAGAGAAGGTTTAACCGCTATTATTTCTGTTAAACATCCCAATCCTCAATTTGAAGGTCAAACTAAAACCAAATTAGGAAACTCGGTAGTTAGAAAAATATTATCCGGAATTGTTGGTGAACAATTAAATAGATTCTTAGAAGAAAATCCAAAGATTGCTAAAGTTATTTTAGAGAAAATTGTCTTAGCGGCGAACGCTCGTATTGCTGCTCGTCAAGCTCGTGAAAACACAAGAAGAAAAGGCGCTCTTGAATTAACTACTCTTCCTGGCAAATTAGCGGATTGTTCTTCTAAAGACCCATCTATTTGCGAATTATATATCGTTGAAGGTAATTCTGCAGGCGGCTCCGCTAAAAACGGAAGAAACAGAGAAACTCAAGCCATTCTCCCATTAAGAGGCAAAATCCTTAATGTTGAAAAAGCACAAGCTAAACGTATTTTTGCCAACGCTGAAATCGGAAACATGATTACCGCTATCGGTGGTGGTATTGATCCTGAATTTGATTTAAGCAAGATTAGATATCATAAAATTGTCATTATGACCGATGCTGATGTCGATGGTTCTCACATTCGTATTTTATTATTAACATTCTTCTATCGCTTTATGAGACCTCTAATTGAAAATGGTTATGTTTACATCGCACAACCTCCGCTTTATAAGGTTGAATATCACGGCAAACAATATTATTGCTATAACGATGAACAACTCGAAGTTTTAAAGAAAAAATTAAATTTAAAACCCGGTTATCCGTTCCAACGTTATAAAGGTCTTGGTGAAATGGATGCTTCTCAACTTTGGGAAACCACAATGGATCCCGCTAATCGTAAGATGATGAGAGTCACTCTTGATGATGCTATACTTGCGGAACAAGTTTTCACCGATTTAATGGGCGATAATGTTGAACCTCGTAAAGAATTTATTCACAAAAACGCTAAATTTGTGAAGAACTTAGATATCTAATTTAGGAGGCATGAATTATGTTATTTGAAGAAAAAGATAACAATGAAATATTAGAAGAAAACACTGATAATAACGAAGAAGCGACTGAACAAGAAATTGAAGAAATTGAATCTGGTATCGTTCCCGGTTTAACTGATGTTGCCACTACTGAAATCGTTCGTTCTTCTTTCCTTGATTATGCAATGTCAGTTATTGTTTCCCGTGCTATTCCTGATGCTAGAGATGGTTTAAAACCAGTTCATCGTCGTATTATTTACGGCATGAATGAAAGCGGCATGCAACCCGATAAGCCATATAAGAAATCAGCGCGTATTGTTGGTGATGTTATGGGTAAATATCACCCTCATGGTGACTCTGCAATATATCAAACTTTAGTTCGATTAGCGCAACCATTCTCAATGAGATATACACTTGTTGATGGACACGGTAACTTCGGTTCTGTTGATGGGGATGAAGCTGCTGCTATGCGTTATACCGAAGCTAGAATGACCAAATTAGCGTTAGAAATGGTTAGAGATATCAATAGCAATACTGTTGATTTCTGCGACAACTATGATGGTACTGAACAAGAACCTGTTGTTTTACCTTCTAGATTTCCTAACCTTTTAGTTAACGGATCAAATGGTATCGCTGTTGGTATGGCAACAAACATTCCTCCTCACAATTTAGGAGAAGTGATTGATGCAATCCATGTCATTGCTAAAAATCCAGATGTCACTATCGAAGAATTAATGCAAACACTTCCTGGACCTGATTTTCCTACTGGTGGAATAATCCTTGGTAGAAGTGGAATTAGAGATGCCTATGAAACCGGTACTGGTAGCATTGCTATTCGAAGTAAATGCCATATCGAAGAAAGAGGAGAACACGGGCTAAAACGCATTGTTGTTACTGAAATTCCTTATCAAGTAAATAAAGCGACAATGATTGAAAATATTGCGAATTTAGCAAGAGATAAAGTAGTGGATGGAATTACTGACATTCGCGATGAATCAAATAAAGAAGGAATTCGTGTCGTTATCGAAGTGAGAAGAGACGCTATTCCTGAAGTTATCTTGAATCAATTGTTTAAATTAACTCAATTGCAATCTTCTTTTGGTATAATCATGCTTTGTTTAGTGGATAACGCTCCAAAAGTGGCGCCACTTAAGGTTATGTTACAAAATTATCTCGATTATCAAGTTGAGATAATTGAAAGAAGAACTAAATTCTTATTAAATAAAGATGAATTACGTGATCACATTGTTGTTGGATTGATTAAATGTCATGATAATATCGATGAAATAGTTGATATTATTAAGGGCAGCGCTACTCCTGAAGAAGCCACTACTAAATTGATGGATAAATTCGGATTTAGTGAAGCACAAGTTCAAGCTATACTAGCGATGACTTTACGCCGATTAACTGGTATTGAAACCGATAAATTAGAAGCTGAAAGAAAACAATTAGAACTCAATATTGTTGAATATAAACGAATTCTTTCTTCTCGAGAAAATGAAGTCGAAGTTGTTTTAAAAGAATTAGATGAAATCAAAGATAAATTCAACGACGAAAGACGTACTGAAATCTCAAATGAAGCCAGTAGTATCGATGATGAATCGTTGATTCCACAAGAAAATATAGTGGTGACTTTATCTCGTGGTGGTTATATCAAGAGATTGACCTCTGACTCATTTAAAGCTCAGCATCGAGGTGGACGTGGTGTTAGAGGCATGTCGACAAACGAAAACGACATTGTCGATATTATGGTTTACACTAAAACACATACTGACTTATTGCTTTTCACTGATTTTGGCAAAGTTTATCGAATTAGAGGATATCAAATTCCTGAATTCTCCAAAGTTAGTAAAGGTACACCTGTTATTAATCTCATTAAGATTGAAAAAGGTGAGAATGTTAAAGCTATTATCGCTTGCGACGAATATGCCGAACATAAATCATTAATGTTCTTTACTAAATACGGCGTTGTTAAGAAAACCGCTATGGAAGAATATGAATCCATTCGTCAAAATGGTAAAATCGCTATTTCCTTAAAAGAAGGCGATACCTTATTAGATGTGAAAGAAGTTGATGATGAAGCGATTATTGGTGTTGCCTCATCGAGCGGTAAAATGGTTAGCTTTACTGCTCCTAATGTAAGAGAAATGGGAAGAACCGCAGCGGGTGTTAGAGGTATGAAACTCAGCGACGATGAATGCTGTGTTGGTGTCACCACTTCGTTAGAGGGCGAATATATCCTTGCTATTACCGAAAAAGGATACGGCAAGATGTCGGACGCTAAAGATTATCGAATTACCAAACGTGGTGCTAAAGGTGTCACAACCTTAAAAGTGACTGATAAAGTTGGTAAACTTGTTGCTATTCGCGCTGTTGAAGGTGATGAAGATTTGATGGTTATTACCACTGCTGGCATTGTTATTCGTACTTCCTTATCACAAATTAGAATTGCTGGAAGAAACACTCAAGGTGTTAAAATTATGAACCTTGATGGTAAGCAAAAAGTAGCATCTATTGCTATTGTTCCACATGAAGAATTTAGTGAAGATGAATCAACTGAAACTGGAGAAAGTGTTGATACTATCAATAATAATAACGAACAAGTTGTCGACACATCTTTAGAATTAGACGAAACAAATAATAAAGACGAAGAATAATTTTTATGAAGGCACTAGTCTATTTTCAGCCAAATAAAAAAAGCATTAATTTCGAGGGCACACGCTTAAGAAAAACAATTAAGAACGCTCTCGAATTAGCGGATGTCGAATATACATCTAGTGTTGTGGATAATTTTGATATTGTTCACCTCATCTCTCCACTTGACGAAGATAAGATTAGTGTCGCTCATGAAATGAATATTCCTGTTATTGCTTCAGCTCTTAATACTGAAGATGATCCATCTGCTTCATATTTGGAATACAAAAACAAGGATGGAAAAATTAGTGTTGAATTATCATCCAAAGGACAGAAATTTTTAAATAAATGCGACTTAGTTTTAGTACCTTGCGAGTACACTAAAGAATTATTAATTAATAGTGGCGTCGTT
>CAVDWX010000052.1:33936-46818 GCA_963612735.1 Gemmiger formicilis
GGCGTCGTTTCTGAAATTAGAGTAGCGTTTCCAGGAGTTAATATTGCTCGTTTTGATTTTTCTAGAAATGATGAAAAAGATATTTTTTATCGATATTTTTGCGAAAAAACAGATAAGAAATTAGTAATTGCAATTGGTGATTATGAAGGTAATTTAGATGGGATAAACGCATTAATTAATGCCGCGAAAAAATGTAATAAAGCTGTCTTTTATTATATTGGTCATACTTCTAAATTAGCTAATTTATCCAATAACGCTAAAAGAATTATTAAAACCGCACCTAAGAATTTACATTTTGTTGGTTCAGTTCCGGATGATGTCTATCGAAGTGCGCTATTAAATGCTTCTATTTTCTTTCTACCTGGTTATAAAACTGCTTCTATTGTCTCTTTAGCGGAGGCAATGGTGGCTAAATGTCAATTGATAGTGAGAAAACAAGCTATTTATCCTGGAATATTAACAGATGGAGTGAATGCTTATGTGGCTGAATATTCTGAAACACTAGCGTCGCTTTGTAAAGACTACCTCGATGGTAATATTAAACCTACTTATGAAGAATCTTATATGCTCGCTAAAACATATTCTTTGGAATCGTTTGGCGAACAATTAAAGTGGATATATCAAGAACAAATTAATCTCAAACATGAGGAGGAACATATCAATGATTGATATTAATATAATACGTGAAAATCCTGAACGTGTTAAAAATGCATTAGCTAAAAAAATGTGGGATGCCGATTTTAGCGAATTGTTATCATGGGATAACGAAAGAAAAACCCTTCTTCAAACAGTTGAAGGTAATAAAGCGGTGATGAATAAGCTTTCAGCATCTGTCCCGGAATTAAAAAAGAAAGGTGAAGATGTCGCTCCAATTTTTGCTAAAGTAAAGCAAATCGCCGCTGAAAATAGTGAAAAAGAAGCTAGAGTTAAAGAATTAGAACAAAAAATATTTGATTTTGTTGCAGCTTTACCAAATCTTCCAGATGACGATTTAGTGGGTGGTGGAAAAGAAAATAATAAAGTGATTCATATTGAAGGAGAAAAACCTAATTCCCCATTCAAATTAAAAGATCATGTTGAACTTGCTACTTCACTCGGCCTAGTGGATTATGACCGTGGTTCTAAGATTGCTGGAAGAGGCTCATGGGTATATACAAATCTTGGTGCTAGATTGGAATGGGCGCTTGTTAATTTCTTTATTTCAGAACATTTAAAAGATGGCTATCAATTTATCCTACCACCTCATTTATTAAATGAAGAATCAGGTTTTGTTGCGGGGCAATTTCCTAAATTTAAACAAGATGTATTTTGGTTAGACGGAATTGAACCACAACGTTTTTTACTTCCTACCGCTGAAACAGCACTTGTTAATTTTCACCGCAATGAAATATTAAACGAAGAAGAATTGCCTAAAAAATATTTTGCTTACACTCCTTGCTATCGTCGAGAAGCTGGTTCTTATCGAAGTGAAGAAAGAGGTATGATTCGCGGTTATCAATTTAATAAAGTGGAAATGGTTCAATATACCAAACCTGATGCAAGTGATGCTGCTTTTGAAGAATTAGTGAATAAAGCGATGTCATTAGTAAAGAAATTAGGACTCCATTTCCGCGTTTCTAAACTTGCCGCTGGAGACATATCTCATAGTATGGCGAGAACCTATGATATTGAAGTCTATTTACCTAGCTTAGACATTTATAAAGAAGTATCTTCTGTTAGTAACGCTAGAGATTATCAAGCGCGTCGTGGAATGATTCGTTATAAAGATAAAGCAACTGGGAAAAATAAATACGTTCATACCTTGAATGGATCTGGTTTAGCTACATCTAGAATCTTCCCCGCTATTCTTGAACAATATCAACAAGAAGATGGTTCGGTTTTAGTCCCTGAGGTCCTACAACCATTCATGGGTGGAATTAAGGTTTTAAAACCAATTAAATAAGATATTATTTTATTTACAAAATAGATTGATTAATTCAGTCTATTTTTTATATTAGCTCACTCAAATTCATTTTTTAGATTAAAACAGCTTTTATTATTGATATAATAACTATGCCGTTGCGATGAGCAACTACGAACCAGGTCAGGACAGGAATGTAGCAGCCTTAAGTATCTTGTTCATGTGCGACGGTTTTATCTTCTATGTATAAAAATGAATATATGTTGTTAGCGTTAGAAAATGCTAAAAAAGCGTTTGATATTGATGAAGTTCCGGTTGGTGCTGTTATTGTTAAAAACGGACAAATTATTGCATCCACCTACAATCAAAAAGAACATCTAAAAGATGCGACTGGTCACACTGAAATATTAGCTATAAAAGAAGCGGAAAAAATATTAGATTCTTATTATCTAAATGATTGCGATATGTATGTTACTCTTGAACCTTGTATAATGTGTGCAGGCGCTATAATACAATCGCGTATACGAAGTGTCTATTTCGGGGCGTATGATTTAAAAGGAGGAGCTTTTGGCTCATCAATCGATGTTACTAGTGCTCATAATATAAATCACCATCCATCCGTCTTTGGTGGATTTCTTAAAGAAGAATGTTCTGATCTCATTAGTGCATATTTTAAAAGAAAGCGAGAAGAAAAATGAAAATGAAGATATTCTGGCTAATCCCATTAATTGGCTTGATTGGCTGTTCTGGTAATAAAATTAGTTCATCATTAAAAGACAAGCCGAGCAGTGAAACATATGAAACTCTTGATGCTTCGGTTTTTGAATATGATTCTCAGCTTAAAGATTTTCTTAGTGAGCTTGATGTTAGCTCTTCTATAAAAATTGAAGGCGAAACTAAAGAAAAACTTTTTGAAGTATTGCCCACTAATGATATGTATTGCAACACCATCAATAAAGTTGAAGAAAAAAGCGTTTTATTTTTAGATGAAAATTATGATGAAAGTTCATCAACATCTAATAAATATAAAAATGGTGATTATATCAAAACAAAAGTTACCGCTATTACTCGAAATGTTGATACATTATCATTAAATGGTAATGTTAATAATAGTGAATCAATATATGATGATTCGTCTATTCCAACTACAACTATTTATAATGGTGTTTATACATTAAAAGCATATCTTGAACAAAGCTATTTTTCAGAATGTATTACTTATCCTGATGATGAAACTAAAAATACTGAAAATCGAAGCTTATATACTGTTGATACATATAAAGAAGCTCTTAATTTAACTAAAACAAGTCAATATTTATCTTCAATTGAGGATAAAATTGCTGAATATAAAGCATATAAAGAAGATAACGCTAATAAAGTTACAATCGGTGATTTTTATTCAATAAAAGATAGCAAATTTGATTTTATTTTAAGCACTAACTGTTTATTAGAATATAGTGCCAAAGATAAAACAAATTATCAACGCGTTTATACCGCTAGTGTATCTATTAAAGATGGTTATATTGCTAATATTTCAATTTTAGAAACTCTTTCTTTAGTTCAAAACGATTCTACAACGGAACTCACTAAAGATATGACTAATATTAGCCTTTCCTATGTTGCTAAATAAAATATGATTAAATCAAGAGAAGATAATATAGTCCGCTATCAGCCTGATAAATCTATAGGCCTTTCACTTGATGAAGTTGAACTAAGAAAAAAACAAAAATTAGTTAATAGGACCAAGATTGTTGTTGGTAAGACTTATGCTGAAATAATTTTTAGCAACGTCTTCAATTTTTTTAATATTATCTTGTTTATTATTGCTGGTTTCATGATTTATGCTGGCGTTGAATCTTTCTTTGATTTGTTCTTTTTATATATCTTAATTTGCAATATTGTTATTGGATTATATCAGGATATTAAAGCGCGTATCTTGATGGGCAAATTAAGATTAGTTACCGCTCCGCGAATGCACGTTGTTCGTAATTCTATTACTCAAGAGATACTAACAAAAGAATTGGTTTTAGATGATATTATCTATTTAAAAGCTAATGATCAAATTGGCGCTGACTCCATATTAATCGATGGTCAAATTGGTGTTAACGAGTCATTATTGAGTGGTGAGAGTGATATTATTTATAAAAAACCAGGTGATATTCTTTATTCTGGCTCTTTTGTGGTTAATGGTTTGGGCTATGCAAGAGTAGATAAAGTTGGAAATGATAATTATATTGAGACTATTCAAAACCAGGCTAAGAAATTTAAAAGGTCACCTTCTCAAATACTAAAATCACTGCGTAAATTATTTATTTTTATTGGTGGAGTAGTCATTGTAGTTGGCATTGCATCAATCATTATTTATTTAACAAACACAAAGCCACTCACTGAACAATCATTTAAAAGTTTAATTAAACCCCTATCTGGCTCACTTGTGGGAATGATGCCGACTGGATTATACCTATTAACTTCTGCAGCGCTTGCGGTTGGAGTTATTTCGTTAAGCAAGAAAAGAGCACAAGTTCAAGATTTTTATTCTATTGAAATGTTATCTAGAACTAGCATTTTATGTGTTGATAAAACTGGCACCATTACCGATGGCTCAATGGAATTAAATAAGCTTGTTCCACTTGGTAAATATAGCAATACTGAACTTGCTCAAATCATTTCAAATTTATTAAAAGCCACTAAAGATGACAACTTTACTGCGAAAGCGTTGAATAAAAAATTTACTTATGAAATGAGCGCTATTTTAATAAAAGCATTACCATTTTGCAGTGAAAATAAATATTCTGCTGCTTCTTTTAAGGGTTGTAAAACTTATATTTTAGGTGCTCCAGAATTTATAAATATCGATAATCGAGCGGGCATCATCAAGCTTGGAGAAGAATATACAAGCAAAGGTTTTCGAGTCCTCGTTTTAGCGGAATCTAATGGTGTTATTACTGGAGGTAAATACGAATTGAATTCCACAGCAATAGCGTTAATTGTTTTGCAAGATCATATTCGTGAAAATGCCATTAAAACTTTTAAATGGTTTGCTGATAATGGCGTTAAAATTAAAATTATCTCAGGTGATAATGCCCAAACCGTTAGTGAAATTGCTCGACAGGCTGAAATCCCTTATTTTCACGAATATATATCTTTAGATGGTATGAGTGATGAAGAAGTCGCAAACATTGCTAATAAATATACTGTTTTTGGTCGAGTGACTCCTAATCAAAAGGAAATCATTGTTAAATCATTAAAAAGTAATCGAGAAACTGTTGCTATGACTGGTGATGGGATTAACGATATATTAGCGTTAAAACGTGCGGATTGTTCTATTGCAATGGCAAGTGGAGCGGAAGCGGCAAAAAATGTTTCGCATATTGTCTTACTAGATTCTGATTTTGATACACTTCCTTCTATTGTTGGTGAAGGAAGACGTGTTGTTAATAATTTACAAAGAACTTGTTCTTTATTTTTAGTTAAAACATTATTTGCAATGGCGATGTCAATTATATTTATGATTGCAAATTTATTTGATAAATCAATACATTATCCATTTATTACTAACCATCTTCTTATCTGGGAAGTAGTTACTATTGGTATGTCTGCCTTTTTTCTAGCATTAGAAAAAAATGACGAACAAATAAAAGGTAACTTCTTACCTAATATTTTTAAAAAAGCAATACCCGGAGCTATTATGATTTTAGCATCTCAAGCACTTGTGTTTTTTGGTTATTTATTAAATAAGAATGGGATTATGTATTTAGGTATCAATAGCTTAGATCAAGCTCAATCAATGTCCATTTTGTGTTTTACTTTATTAAGTGTATTTGTCTTATTTGAAGTATGTGCACCATTTGATAAATATCGAAAAATAGTTTTTACGGTTGCTGCATTTTTTGTTATTTTATTTTTAACAATATTTATGATTGTGGATTATACTAATCCTAAACCTGAATCACCTATTCGCGTAAATTTCTACTGCATGGAAGGTGTCAATTATTTTGGAGTAGGGATGATTGTGATTATATTAGCTGCAATCTATCTATTTGCTAACTACATTAGTATGCTTTTAAAAGGAGAAATTAAACCAAATGCTAAAAATAAATAAAGAAGTCCTAGAGGCATTAAAAAATAATAAACCAGTTGTTGCGCTTGAAAGCACGATTATTTCTCACGGCATGCCTTACCCTAAAAATGTGGAAACAGCCTTAGCGGTTGAAAAGGTAATTAGAGATAATGGGGCGATACCCGCTACGATTGGTATTATTGATGGTGACGCTATTGTCGGTATGAGTAAAGAAGAAATTGAACAATTTGGAAAAAGGCAAGGAATTATCAAAGTTTCTAGAAGAGATTTACCTGTGGTTTACGCTAAAAAGTTATGGGCTGCCACAACGGTAGCTGCGACGATGATTATTGCTTCTCAAGCTGGAATTGAAATCTTTGTTACTGGCGGTATAGGTGGAGTTCATCGAAACGCTCAACAAACATTTGATATATCCGCCGATTTAGATGAATTATCAAAAACTAATGTCACAGTAATATGTGCTGGTGCAAAAGCAATATTAGATTTACCTTTAACACTTGAATATTTAGAAACAAAAGGTGTTCCTGTTTTAGGCTATCAGACAAAAGAACTCCCTGCTTTTTATACATCTCATTCTGGATTAGCGGTGGACTATGAAGTGAATGACGCTATTGAGATGGCACACATTATCAAAGAAAAACGAGATAACCACATCGAAGGGGGAATTCTATTAACTAATCCAATTCCAGAACAATTTGCGATGGATAAAAATGTTATTAATAACGCCATAGATAAAGCTTTAGAAATGATGGATAAACAAGGAATTAAGGGTAAAGCTTGTACCCCATATTTATTAAAAACCATAGTTGATTTAACTGGTGGTGATTCGCTTGAATCTAATATTCATTTAGTTTTAAATAACGCAAAATTAGGCGCACTTGTAGCAAAGGAATATTGTAAATTAAAATGAGAACTGATCATCGTTTAGCGGATGCTCTTAAAAGCATGATGTCTGATAAACCATTAGACTCTATTTCTGTACTTTCTTTAACAAAAAAATGTAAAGTTAATCGTCAAACTTTTTATTATTATTTTCACGATATTTATGATTTATTAACTCTCGTATTTCTCGACGAAAAGATTAATGGTATCGAAAAAAGTAAAAACTTTAAAGAAATGATTAAATGCTTATTTACTTATTATGATAAGAATAAAAAATTTATTGATGCTGCCATTAATTCTGGGGGCAAGGACTTAGCTTTTGAATTTTTCTATAATGCATGTTATCAATCTACTCTAAGATTTGTAAACGATTATCCTGAAAGTAAAAAACTACACGCTAATGACAAAAAAGCAATGTCGAGATTTTATGCCTCAGCTTATTCTAATTCTCTTTTATATTACATTTCTAATTACAAACATAAAACACTTGAAGGAATTATGGAATCATTTGCTTTTGTTAGTGATGATGCATTGATTAATTCAATTAACGCCTTTATTCAAGCGAGGAAAAAAGATGATTAATTTTGATTTTGTCAGTCCTACTAAAATATATTTTGGAAAAGGTAAAGAAGAAGAGATTGGAACAATCTTAAAAGAAATAAATGCTCATAAAATTTTGATAGTAGCAGGAACTTTATCTATTTTTAAAAGCGGTCTTTATGATAAAGTTACTAAATTATTAGATAAAGAAAATATTACATATATCACCTTCAAAGGCGTCAGGGCTAATCCCACTAAAGCTAAGGCAATAGAAGGCTTAAAATTAGCAAGAGAAAATAACGTCGATTATATATTGGCCATCGGTGGTGGCTCGGTCATTGATACCGCTAAGTTGATTGCTTGTACATATAGTTATGTTGGCGATATATTTGATTTTAATTTACATAAAGCTAAGCCAACTTCTGCTTTACCGATTGGAGTTATATTAACAATATCTGCTTCAGGAAGTGAATTATCTTCTTCTTGTGTTATTCAAGATGATGAATTAGAGATGAAGAAAGGTTTTAATTCTGATTTAGTGAGACCAACGTTTGTCATTGAGAATCCAGAATTAACGTATTCAGTTTCAAAAGAACAAACCGCTTATGGGATTGTTGATATCTTCATGCATACATTTGAAAGATATATGCAACCTTCATGTGAAATCGAACCCGCTGATGGTTTTGCGGAAACCGTGATGAAATCGGTGATAAAAGCAGGAAAAATTGCTTATGATAATCCATGCGATTATGAATCTCGAGCGGTGTTGATGCTTATGTCTTCTTTATCACATAATGGATTAACAAATATTGGTAAACCTCCCCTAATGCCTGTTCATCAACTCGAACATGCTATTTCTGGTAAATATCCTTTTGTTGCACATGGGGCTGGACTTGCTGTTTTATTTGCTAAATGGTCCATTTATTATTTACCTTATGAACTTGATAAATTTGATTCGTTTGCGCGTAATGTTTTTAATCTTCATAATCCTGATAAATATCAAAATGGTTTATCTGGCATTAAAATGATGGATGAATTTTTCTCTTCATTAAATATGCCTAAAACATTCCGTGATTTAGGAATAGATGATGTTGATGTTACCTCTTTAGCAAAATTAGTTTCAGATAATGGAAAAAGAACAATTCACCAAAAGAGCAAAGAGATGGATGAGAGTGTTATGATAGAAATATATAGATTATGTCTATAGGAGGAAATATTAATTTATGAAAAAAGAAGATATCTCTGGAATTGTTGTCTATTTATTAATATTAGGTATTGCAGTTGTGTTTGGCTTAACTGTTTTACAAACTCACGCTAGTGATTCTGAATTAGACAACATGTATATATTATTTGTTATTGGTTCCATCCTTGTTGGTGTTGTTTTTAATGCCATTCTATTCGAATTAGCGCACATCTTAGGTGCTAAAGTTGGTCGATATGAAATTTTAAGTGTCAATATTTTAGGATTTATGTTTTATAACGAAAACGGTAAACATAAATTCAAATTTTCAAACTTTGATGGTTTAACTGGAGAAACTAAAATCCTTCCAAAAAATGAAAAAAAGCCTTCAAACCCATCTCTTTATTTGTTATTTGGTACAATTTTCTACGCTGTCGAGATTATTGTTATTGTTTTATTGTTTACTATTTTCAACCAACCAAATGATGAAGGAGTGAGGAATGTTGCTTTATCTAATGTTGGTTATTTCCTTTTAACTGTTGGTGTATTAGGTGGGATGATTTTAATTTATAACATCTTGCCGCTAAAACTTGATGCTATGACAGACGGATATCGTTTAAAAATGGTTTCTAATCCAAAAAACAAAGAAGCTTTTAATGAACTTTTAAGAGTGGAACATGAGATTGCGGAAGGTCACAGCGATGTTGAGGTTAAAACTTTTACGGAAATTACTAACTTTACCGCGGACTTAAATCTAAATAAGGTATATTTACTTTTAGACCAACATGAATTTGATAAAGCAGAAGAATTACTAGATCTAATCTTAAAAGATAAACATAGTGTTTCTTATAAAGTTTATTTACGTGCTCGTGCGCAAAAAATATATATTAATTTAATGAATAAAGAAATTGAAGAAGCAACAGCCTTTTATGAAAAGGAAGTTCCAGTTGAAGAAAGAAGAGCTATATCTTCTGATATTTCAATGACTTCTATTAGAGCTTATCTCCTTATGGCGGGTCTAATGGATAAATCGAAATCTGAATGCATCCGTACTTTAAATAATGTTTATAAAGCTTTTAAACACACCCCTAAAAAAAGACAAAATAGCGAAATGATCTTGTTTAATGAAGCACTTGATAAAATAAGTGCACTTCATCCTTCATGGGAATTAGAAGACTATAAATTAGTGGTGAATAATTCTAAATAGTGTTCCGCTATCCTATTAGCTTGTTAATTTTAAGATGCGTTTGTTTAGAACAATTTAATAAAAATACAACTCTTAAAATATACGGCTATTATTTTAAAAAAAGAAAAAAGAGCCATCATTTACTGATAACTCTTTTTATTTTAGTTTGTATTAATCTTATTTTCCTGTAACTGTTAATTTTTTAACTATTACTGAAGGACAAGACACGGCACTGGTAAAAACTTTAACATCGTTTCCAACATCAACTATGTCTTTAAATAGTGTTAATAAGTTGCCACTTAAGGTAATAAGATCTAAGCCTTTACCTTTCTTACCACCTTCGATAACAAATCCTGTTGATTGTAATGAGAAGTTACCTGATTGTGGATTTAATCCAGCATGTAAACCAGATAAGTCGGTAATATAAATTCCATCTCCAACTTCTTTAAATAATTCTTCTTGCGTTTTCTTGCCTGGTTTCATAGCTAAGAAGAATGGTGACGTATATACTTTTGAGCCTAAACTTCCATTGCCAGTTGATTCAACTCCATCTTTTGCAGCGGTGGTCAATGTATATAAATATGTCATTAACTTACCGTTTTTGATAATAGGTTTATTATATGTAGCCACGCCTTCATCATCAAACCATCTACCAAAGACACTTCGTTGCAATGGTTTATCCTCAATCGTAACTTTTCTAGAAGCAACAGCTTCATTTAGCTTACCGATGAATAAAGATGAATTCTTTTGAACACTTTCAGCATCAGCGTTACCGATATATGCGCCCACTAAGGAGGCTACTGCATCAGGAGATAACACGACCTTATATTTGCCACTTAAGCAAGGTTCTCCGCCTAATTGTTCAACGGTATTTTCGGCAATCTTTTTCGCTAATTCGCTAACATTAAATTTTGTGAAATCATTATCTAAGAAGACTTCATAACCACTTTTGGTTTGAACTCCATCGCTTGCTAACGCAGCGCCAACGTAGGTAAAATAATTTGATTTTTGAGTTAATTTCAAACCATTTGAATTTAATAAAGTTATTGATTTGCTTGTTTCACTATATTCGACGCCTTGAATTTCATTAATTCGTGAATCATTATCTTTAATTTCTTTTTCTAATTGATAGAGTAGTTCCATCTTTTTTTCAATTGGCACTAACGCTAAATCTTTATTAAAAGTATTAATCTTTTTATATTTAGGTGAGCCTGGATAAATAATGCTTGGGTCATCTATTTCAATAACTTTTGCGTTTTTAACGATTTCATCAACTAAATATTGAGCTTTTTCTAGATTCCAAACATCACATGTTGCTGTACCAAATTTGCCATTGACAATACCTCTTGCAATGATTCTAAAGGCATTTGAAACGCTATAATTATCAACTTCGCTATGGAATAAGGAGAAAGATAAAGAATATCTTTTCGATATATATAATTGAGCTTCTTCTACTCCAGCTGCCTTAGCTAGTTCAAAAAATCTTTCGTATTTCATTATTTGAGTTCTCCTCCTGTCCCACCAACAGTTATTTCACTAATCCTAATAGTAGGCTGGCCGACATTAGTTCTAATCGAACCAGATGCAGCACCACACATTCCTTGACCTAAATCTAAATCATTAGCGACCATATCTATGTTTTTAAGAATTTCAAATCCTTTACCAATTAATGTTGCTCCTTTAACTGGTTCACAAATTTTACCATCGCGGATGATATAAGCTTCTGAACATCCAAAATTAAATTCTCCAGTTGCAGGATCAACTGACCCTCCATTAAATCCGACAGTATAAAGACCTAGTTTTGTGGCTTTAATGATTTCTTCAGGGGTTGATTTACCATTGCAGATGTAAGTATTGCTCATTCTAGATGTTGGGCAATATCGATAATTTTGTCTTCGGCATGCTCCGTTTCCCTCACGATTCATCCTTCTACCATTGAAATCGTCAATCATATAATCAGTTAGTTTACCATTCTTAATTAATTGACGTTTTGTACCAAAATTGCCTTCATCGTCGATATCGATGCTACCCCATTCATTTGGGATAGTGGAATCATCAACAGCGCTGACGAGTGGAGAAGCAATCATATCTCCTTCTTTACCGCTGAAGCAGGATAAACCTCGCGAAATAGCACTAGCTTCCAATGGATGACCACAGGATTCATGGAACAAAACTCCGCCCCAACCATTTCCGATAACAACAGGCATTTTTCCACTTGGACATTCTTTAGCGGTGAGCATTGTCAGCGCTACTTTTGCTGCTTTAGTGGCACATTTTACTGGATTGACTTTATCGGTATGGAAATAAGAAATATCATTTTGACATCCTGGTCCTTCAAAACCAGTTTCATAACCATTTTGATCCATAGCAATAACCATATACATTAATCGACCAAATTCTGTTGTGCGTTTAAACCATTTACCTTTTGAATTAAAGACCGCTACAAAACGATGTGCATCTCCAAATCCACCGATGAAACGAACAATGCGGGGATCATTTAAAGCTACGATTGCGTCGGTCCCTTCTTTAATTAAGGCTATTTTTTCTTCCCGAGAAACATCATCATAGCTTCTTTTAATTGGGTTTCTATTTTTGCCTTTAATCATGTCTAATTTCGTGACAAAGACAATTTGTTTACCGCTGAATGATTTATTTAATGATGAAGCAAGTGTTAATAAACCTTTTTTTGACAAATCATTAGTGTAACCATATACACAACGATTTTCTTTTAATAATCTCAGTCCCACTCCGCACATAGAGGAGGAAAATGAAGTTTCAACTTTTCCATTTTCTAATGAAACATTGTAACTATGTGAATCTTCATAAAATATTTCAGCATAATCAGCACCTGTTTTTAATGCTTCATTAAGGACATCTATTGCTAACTTTTTACTTACCATAAGATTCTCCTTTCGTTAAAAAGTGTTTTTATTTTATCACACATTTTATTACACGCATATGCTTGTGCACGTGAAATACAAATATATTATTGGAGTCATCGAAACATAATGAATATGTATTTGAAAGTATAACTTTTGTAAAAAAGGCGGATGAAAAGGAGACTGCGCGCTATTCTGTGTAAACTCAGAAACTCTTTTCTAGCACTTGCTTCT
>CAVDWX010000053.1:0-15324 GCA_963612735.1 Gemmiger formicilis
TATCTATACTACTATTCAATATGATGGTATTAATTTTTATAAACGAATTTCTTCTTTTAATAAAACACTGAATACCACTGACGTCATTTCAAAGGAAGGCTCTATAAACAAGATTAAAAATATAAATTTTTTATTTAATTATTCATGCCCTTATAAAACCTTTAATAAAATTGATAAAAATGATATGAGTGGTAACTATAATTCTTTTAGAATTTATAAAGGGCCCAATATTGATAAAGAAAACTTTACTTATAATTATGAGTATTACGATTTTGAGCATTTTAATCTCAATCATTTTTATAAAAGAAGTTCTTCACTTGATGAAGTAAATTATGATTATATAAGATTGCTCGATGATTCTAAAAATCAATACGACTATCAACCATATACAAATTATAATGATGAGAGTAAACTAAATGAAGTTAGTATTGTTTTTGATACTAATTATAAATTGATTCATTTTGAGTAAATATGGTGAAATCATGGTTATCTTTGCAACAATATCGACTTTATTCGTTTTAGGAAGTTTAGTGGGCTACATCATCGAATTATTCTTTCGAAGATTTGTTTCTCAACATAAATGGATGAATCCTGGCTTTTTAGTGGGACCATATCTTCCAATCTATGGATTTGGTGTATTAGGCTTGTATGGATTAAGCGAACTATTTGATCTTTTTCCCAAAGGAAATTTACCGCAATACCTTGTTATTGTTTTACAAATTCTTGCCATTGGAATTATATTAACAGTTATTGAACTTGTTGCCGGATTAATCTTCACTAAATGGTTTAAATTAAAGTTATGGGATTATAGTGATCGTAAATGGAATTTTAAAGGTGTTATTTGCCCGCTATTTTCTTTAATATGGACCGCTGTTGGAAGTATTTATTTCTTCTTTATACATCAATATTTGCGTGACGCTGTCTACTTTTTAGCGGACGAATCACATACCATTTATTATCTATTCACCGGCATTATTTTAGGAATGATGATTGTTGATTTTTGTTACAGCGTTCATCTTGCTACCTTAATTAGGAATACTGTTCAAAACAAAAAAGAAGTCTTCAATTTTGAAATCTTTAAGATATTTTTAAGAGAAGACGATAAAGATAAGAAAAAGAAAAGCTCATTCTTCTTCATTAAGAATGAATCATTCAAACAGAGAATTAACGAATTTAGAGAAAAAATTAAAAGAAAAGATGATGGACAACAATAGTTGTTCATTTTTATTACTTTTAAGTAATGTATAATACTAAGCAGTGGGGTGAGATTATGGATAAAGCAAATTTAAGAATTGTATTTATGGGTACGCCTTCTATCAGCGCTTATGTTTTGGAAGAACTCATTAAAAATGGATATAACATCGTTGGAGTTGTTGCTCAAGAAGATAAGCCAGTAGGAAGAAAAAAGATTATTGTTCCCGTTCCCACTAAGGAAGTAGCGCTTAAATACAATATTCCTATTTTTCAGCCATATAAAATTAGAAAAGATTATCAATTTTTAATTGATTTAAATCCGGATATTATACTCACTTTAGCGTACGGTCAAATTGTCCCTCAAGCAGTCTTAGATATACCTCGATTAGGCTGTTTAAATTTACACGGATCACTTCTTCCTAAATATCGAGGAGCCGCTCCTATTCAATATGCCCTCATCAACAATGAAAAAATCACAGGCATGACTCTTATGGAAATGACTAAAGAGATGGACGCGGGAAGAATGTATGGGAAAAAAGAACTCATTATTAATGAAGATGATAATTCAACTTCCTTATTTAAAAAGATGGCGGTCGTGGCCAAGGATTTAATTTTAGAATTACTACCTTTATATGTAGACGGGAAGCTCACTGGCATTGTTCAAGATGAATCATTAGTGAGCTTTGCTCCTAGTATTAAACCTGAAGAAGAAAAATTAAATTTAGATGATTCAATTGATAAAATATTGGGTTATATAAGAGCTTTAAGCGAAGAACCTGGAGTGTATTTAAATTCTATTGATGGCAAAATAAAAATCTTCAAAGCTAAAAAATATAATGAAGATATGAGCCATGAAATTGGTGAAGTAATAGCGATGGATAAAAAAGGTTTCTTGCTGCAAGTTAAAGGTGGAGTTATATCTTTATTAGAAGTTCAAAAAGAAGGCAGAAAGAAAATGGATGCTCCTTCTTTTATAAATGGGAATAAACATTTGTTAGGGAGCTATCTATCATAAAATGAAAGATAATATCAAATTATCTGTTCATCAACTTGTTGATTTTCTTTTAAGAACGGGAGATATTGATAGCCGTGTTTTTTCTCGTTCGACCATGCAAGAAGGAACCATTATTCATTCTAAATATCAAAAGAATCAAGACTCAAATTACATATCAGAATATCCTTTAAGACAGGCTTTTACCTTTAATGACATCAACATCACTCTTGAAGGAAGAGCTGATGGAATCATTAAAAAGAAAAATGGTGGATATATCGTTGATGAAATTAAATCAACAGTTATGGAATTAGAGCAATTTAAAGATGAAAACATCGCTTGGCATCTTGGACAGGCAAAATGCTATGCGATAATGTTCATGAAGGAACAAAATCTTGAAGAAATCGATATTCGCTTAACTTATATCAAACAGGGTAAAAAGAAAGAAACACTCATCGATAAATATAATTTTAAAAAAGCAGAATTAGAATTATTTATCTTTGATTTATTCGAACGTTACTTTTCTTTTTATAATCTCATCTTTAGAAAAAATGAAGAAAGAAACGAATCCATCAATAACCTTAAATTTCCTTTTGAACTATATCGTAGAGGACAAAAAGAGCTCAGTAAATACGCTTATAGTATCGCCCTTAAAAAAGGCAGATTATTTGTAGAAGCTCCTACTGGAATTGGTAAGACGATGTCAACTCTATTTCCCTATATTAAAACGTTACCGTTAGATAAGGAATCTAAAATCTTTTATTTGACGGCGAAAGGTAGTGGAAAAGAAAGCGCTCATCAAGCTTTAGAAATATTAAGAGATAAAGGGCTATCGATATATTCTATAGTGGTCACTTCTAAAGAAAAGATTTGTTTTGAAAAAGGAAAAGGATGTAATCCTGATGAATGTCCTTATGCGAAAGGCTATTATACAAAAATCCAAGATATCATCCGTTACTCCTTAGTTAATTTTAATGATTTTAGTTATGATAATATCGTTAATTTAGCTCATTATTATAAGATTTGTCCATTTGAATTTGAGCTGGATTTATCTTTATTTATGGATGTCATAATTTGTGATTATAATTATCTATTTGATCCTATTTCTTATATGAAAAGATATTTTGATGAGGATGCGAGTCATTTTCTTGTTTTAGTGGACGAAGCCCATAATCTCATCGATAGAAGTCAAAAGATGTATAGTGCTTCTATTTCTGAAATTTCTTTTAAAGTCGCTCGTAAATCTTTAAAAGGAAACGATAAATGGAAAATTAAAACCCAGTTCAATAATCTTAAAAAGATGTTTGATATTTTAAAACTCAACGCCGAAGAAGGCTATACTGTTTTAGATGAGATTGATGTTGATACCTATAAAACATTAGATAAATTCGTTACTTTTATGAGTGACGCTAATAAAAATGATAATGATAAAATTAGCAAAGACTTATTTGATTTCTATTTAGAAGTGAATCGTTTTTTAAAGATATATGAATTATTTTCTGAAAGATATTTATATTATGTCTATAAAAAAGACAATGCGATTAAATTGGCCTTATTTTGTTTAGACACCTCTAGATTTTTAAAAAATATTTCAAATAGAGTTAAAGCTCTTACCTATTTTTCTGCAACACTATCTCCTATATCTTATTATGCTACTTCCTTAGGAGGAGACGAAAACGATCCATATTTATTACTTTCTTCTCCCTTTCCTAAAAACAATTTGCTCGTTTTAGTGGCTCATCGCGTTTCGGTTGTTTATAAAAATAGAGAAAAAACTTATCGAGAAGTTGTAGATTATATCAAAGCTTTTATTTCTAATAAGATTGGCAATTATTTCATCTATCTCCCTTCTTATGAATATCTTGATAACATCAAAGATTTATTAGTGTTTGATGATAACATCATCACTTATTTTCAAAAAAAAGATATGACGGATGTCGAAAAAGAAGAATTTTTAGCTAATTTTAAAAATAATCCCGTTCAAACTACTTTAGGTTTTGTCATTATCGGAGGAGCTTTTTCTGAAGGGATCGATTTAGTCTCTGATCGACTTATCGGGGCTGTAATTGTTGGAATTGGGCTTCCTAAAATTAATTTTGAAAGCGACCAAATGGTTAAATATTATGATAAAAACAACATAAAAGGCCGTAATTTTGCTTATTTATATCCGGGTATGAATAAGGTCATGCAAGCTATAGGAAGAGTGATTAGAAGTGAATCCGATAAAGGAGCGGTTCTTCTCATTGATGAAAGATATAATTGGAATGAATATCGTTTACTTTTAAAAATGGAAAATAGATATTACAAGTCGGTTTATCATCCATTCGAAGTGAAAAAACATCTACAAAACTTCTTTTTAGAGAAAAAATAGATATATTCACTCATGTTTTTCTTTTAGAAAAGTGGCTAATTTAATAAAATAATGTCGTTATGAAATTTGAACAAAACAAAATGCGTAATTTCTCGATCATTGCCCATATTGATCACGGCAAGTCCACTCTTGCGGATAGAATACTAGAATCCACTGGCGCTATCGAAGAAAGAGAAATGAAAGATCAAATTTTAGATTCTATGGATCTTGAAAGAGAAAGAGGCATTACCATTAAACTCAATGCTGTTACCATTTCTTATAAAGCCGATGATGGAGAAACCTATATTTTTAATTTGATCGATACTCCAGGGCATGTTGATTTTACCTATGAAGTGTCCCGCTCTTTAGCGGCTTGTGAAGGTGCGATTTTAGTCGTGGATGCCACTCAAGGAGTGGAGGCTCAAACTCTTGCTAATGTCTATTTAGCAATTGATAATGATTTAGAAATTCTTCCTGTAATCAATAAAATTGATTTACCAAGCGCTTCAATTGAAATGGCAAAAAAAGAGATTGAAGAAAGAATCGGTATTCCGTGCGATGAAGCGGTCGCGGTCAGTGCAAAAACTGGTTTTCATATCCATGAATTATTGGAAGCTATAGTAAAAAATGTCCCACCTCCACATGGAAATGAATCGGCCCCTTTAAAAGCTTTAATATTTGATAGTTATTACGATCCATATCGCGGAGTCATTATCTTAGTAAGAATTAGAGATGGTTCGATTAAGGTTGGCGATAAAATACGATTAATGCAGGCGAATAAAGAATATTTAGTCACTGAATTAGGGATTAGGACGCCTAATGAAATAAAAGTTAA
Source organism: Gemmiger formicilis (assembly GCA_963612735.1). GTDB lineage: Bacteria > Bacillota_I > Bacilli_A > RFN20 > CAG-826 > CAVDWX01. Next base: position 5,371 of record CAVDWX010000053.1, read on the forward strand.
AGAATTATTAACGGGTCAAGTTGGTTATATTGCTGCCCAAATTAAAGATATAAAAGATGTGCATCCCGGTGATACGGTAACTGACGCGAATAATCCAGCCTTAGAAGCTTTACCGGGTTATCGCATTATGAATCCAATGGTTTATTGCGGCTTATATCCGGTTGAAAGCGATGATTATCTTGATTTAAAAGAAGCTCTAGAAAAATTGATTTTAAACGATGCTTCCTTACAATTTAATCCTGAAACATCTCAGGCTTTGGGCTTTGGATTTAGATGCGGTTTCCTTGGCTTGCTGCATATGGACATCGTTCAAGAAAGACTTGAAAGAGAATATGGCTTAAATCTTATATTAACTGCGCCTAGTGTTATTTATCACGTTCATTTAACCGATGGCAGTGTAGTTAATATCGATAATCCTTCTACTCTTCCAGAAGCGACACGCATTCATCATATTGAAGAACCATATGTAAAAGCCGATATCATGACACCTAAAGAATATGTTGGTCCTATCATGGAATTGTGCCAAGAAAGACGAGGCATATATAAAGATTTACAATATTTTGACGATACGAGAATGATATTGATTTATGAACTCCCACTTTCGGAAATAGTTTATAATTTCTTTGATAAACTCAAGAGTTACACTAAAGGATATGCTTCATTTGATTATGAATTAAGCGATTATAAAGAAAGTGACTTAATAAAATTAGATATTTTAATTAATGGTCAAGTAGTGGACGCTTTAACAAGTATTGTATATCGCCCCGATGCTTATCATCGCGGTTTAGGCATTATTAGAAAGATGAAAACAGTCATTCCTCGCCAACAATTTGAGATTCCTATTCAAGCCGCGATAGGTGGAAAAATAATTGCTAGAGTGGATGTAAAAGCGGTAAGAAAAGATGTTTTAGCGAAGTGTTATGGCGGAGATATTAGCCGTAAAAAGAAGCTTCTAGAAAAACAAAAAGAAGGCAAAAAAAGAATGAAAAAGATTGGCTCGGTTGAAGTGCCACAAGAAGCGTTTATGTCTATATTATCTATAGATGATAGCGAAGAATAGTAAAAAATTAGTAGTTTTTTAGTTGTTTATTGTATATTTATAAAAAAAGTATATAATATTGATAGTTGGAGGAAAAAATATGGCAAATAATGATTTACCAATTAGATTTACCGAAGAATATTACGCAACCAAAAGTGATGTTGCTCGTGAACTAAGAATGAGCATTATCGATAGCATATGGGCGAACATCAAAAGCTATCGAAGCAATTTCAATCATTATCTTCCAGTTAAGAGTATTGATCGCAATCAATTTGTTTTTTGCTTATGTTCTTCTGTTGAAAAAAAGATTGAAGATTTAAAATTACAAGTCATCAAAATTTCTAAAGATTATTCTCTTTTAGATAAAACCAATGGCGATAACCGTTATTTTAGATTATCTTGTTTGGCTAAATGCCTTTCCTCTCTCGCGGAGGCTCTTAAATTAAATAATTCTCCTTCTTATCTTAAAGAGATTATTAATGGTAGTGTAAAAAATACGACTGGGACAAATAAAATACTCATTTCTTATTTCAAAGCTCTTGAATATATCGAACAAAATTATGATAAACCTCTCGATATTGATTATTTAGCGAAATTATATTCACTTATAACCGATAATGATGAACTTACATCCTTTTATCGACGCGATGATGATTCTTCTCCAGAAAATAAGATTTTAATTGACCGTATCTATACTTCAGCGCCCGCTAAAATGATTGAGATGATGATGGATGAATTGTTATCTTTCCTCGCGAATAACAAATTAGATGCATTTAGCAAGAGCATGTTTGCTTATTATTTTGTTAATTACGTTAAACCATTTCCTTCTCAAAATGAAGAAATTGCCTTTTTACTCGCTAAAGCTGTTTTAGCTCATTTTGATTTAAAGGAGAGTGCTATATTTATCCCGATTGAATCATTGCTTTTACAAAATTCTATCAATATGGGAAAAATTTATGTCGAAGTACAAAAAACTAACGACATCACCTATTTTTTAACCGTTGCTTTTGATAATCTTAAAGCCTCTGTTGAATATGTTTTAGATGAACTTACCTCTTTCTCAGTTAAGGAACTCAAAAATGATTTTTATAAAGAAGATATAGTTACTCCTACTCAAGTAGAAATAGAAACGCCAATAGAAGAAAAAGTCGCCGTAGAAACGCCAAAACCAGTCGTGGAGACGGTTGTTAAGTCCGCTAATACTTCGACGGAAACAAGAAATAATGCTGGACAGATTGCTGTTTCTTACATCCCGCCTGTTTTAGATGAGGCAGCTGCAAAAAGATTAGAAGAACACCTTCTTGAATTGGAACCATTTATGAAAAAAGGTGAAGCTTACTTCTATGCACGCCACTGCACATTAGGTAAAATGTATACCATTCAACAATTTAAAAAAGCACTTGGGTGCGCTTATGAAACCGCTCGTACATCAATGGATCATCTCGCTCAAATGGGATATTACAAAGAAGAGATGGTCAAAAATAAAAAAGTTTATACCCCCATTCCTAGAAAATAAAAGGAGAATCAAATTATGTTTAACATCTATGCTGGAAACGTTGAAGGATTAATCATTCTACTTGTCGTTATCGGAACTTTTGCACTTATCGGAGTAGTGGCTTTTATCATTTATAAAGTCTTACATCCAAAACTAAAAAACACCAATAAACCAAGTGAAGAAGAAATTGCTAATGAAGAATTAAATCGCGTCTTACGTCCTGTTGATGATAAAGATGCCGCTACTAAAATTAGCGAATATAAGGATGAAGAAGATAAATAAGCCACGTGCTTTATATATTCATATTCCTTTTTGCAACCATATTTGTGATTACTGTGACTTTCCAAAGTTGCAGTATTTTACTAATTTTGCCTCTAATTATCTAGATAAATTGCAAGAAGAACTAAATTCATATGAAATTAGCGAATTAGATACCATTTATATTGGTGGAGGGACACCGACTTCTTTAGAAGATGATTTGTTTTTAAGATTATTAAAAATGGTTAAACCTTATAGCGTAGGAGTTAAAGAATATACCGTTGAATGTAACCCTGAATCACTATCCGTTTCTAAAATTAAGATGATGAAAGAAAACGGGGTCAATCGCTTGTCTATAGGAGTCGAAACCACCGATGATAAAATATTAGAATTAATCAATCGAAAACATAATTTTAACGATGTTATTAAGGCTGTTGATAACGCTCGTAAATTTGGATTTAACAATATTTCTTTTGATTTAATTCTTGGTTTACCCCAAGTCAGTTTAGAAATGTTAAAGAAAGACGTCTTAAATTTAATAAAATTAAAACCCACTCATATATCGTGCTATTCATTAACAGTTCACGAGCATACGCGCTTTTATTTAAAAGGAATAAAGGAAGCGGATAATGAAACTTCTCGTCTACAATACGACCTTGTCAATCAGACATTAGAAGAAAATGGCTTTATTCATTACGAAGTCTCTAATTGGTGCTTGTCTAATTATATGAGTCTTCATAATTTAACATATTGGAAAGACGATAGATATTATGGAGCAGGGCTTGGAGCGAGTGGTTATATCGATGATATTAGATATACAAATACGAAGGGATTATCAGCTTATTTAGATGGTAAGTTCGTTGCCGAACAAGAAGTGATTACGTCTAAAGATGATATCATTTATTACATCATGCTCAATTTAAGAACAATTTATGGAATTAATCGCAAGCATTTTATCTATCGTTTTGGCTATGACTTGTTTTTGAATAAAAAAGAGGAAATAGATTCTTTGCACTCAAAAGGATTAATTAATATTACTAGTAACTATGATACAATAGTGGCGACTTATGAAGGAATGATGCTTTTAGATATCGTTATTGAGGAACTGATTAAATAAGATGGATACAGTAAAATTGTATAAACGAACATTGATATATCTATTTGATATACTCATTGCTGGAGTGATATCTTTTTCTTTATTTACCCCTTTTTTCATTTCTAAAGATTTAAGCTTAATTACCTATTTAATCTTGTGTTTTGTCTTTTGGGCAGCTATTTTCCCATTTTATGAACTAGTGGTCTATTATCTTTTGCAAGGCTTTACCCTTGCTTCATTCGTCTTTGGTGTACGTTATGTCTCTTTAAATGAAAAAAGGCCAACTTTTAAGCAATGTTTAATTCGCGTTATTTGTGAAGCAGTCTTTGTTTTTGCTTTCTTTGATTTTTTCTTCTTTTTGGTTTACAAAACAAGAAGAGGTGCAATCGATAGATTATCTAACACCTTTGGTGTTGACGTTAGAAAATATTGAGAAAATAATTTTTTTATTTTTTTAGCAATTTAGTATTGACAGTGCTAATTTTTTCCATATAATAGAGTTAGCACTTAAAGAAAAGGAGTGCTAAATAAGGAGGTTAGTTATGTCGAAAAATCGTAGTGATACAATACTTAAATATATTGTTGAATACTTTATTAAACATGCAGAACCAGTAGGCAGCAAAACTCTTATTGATGAATATAAACTTCCTTATTCATCCGCCACGATTCGCAATGATATGTTTGCTCTTGAAAAACTTGGTTATATCGAAAAAACTCATTCCTCTAGTGGAAGGGTACCGAGCGCAAAAGGGTATCGATATTATTGTGAGCATCTTCGCGATACATCGGTTGATGAAACGTTAAAAAACTCCCTTCAAACAGTGCTTAACCAAAAGGTCCAATCCATTGAGGAAGTAATTAAGGAATCATGTGAGATATTATCCCATATGACTTCGCTAGTAAGCGTTGTCATTGGTCCAGATGAAACTAAAGAAAAATTAGCTTCTCTCCAATTAATTAAAATTAGTGATAATACTTTCACCGCTGTCTTTGTTACTTCAACGGGTTATGTCGAAAACAAAACCTTCATCGTGCCCGAAAATATTAAGATTGATGAAGTTATCGATTGTGTCAAATTGCTCAATGATCGTCTAGTTGGTACTCTTATTAGCGATCTTGTCGATAAGATGGAATCATTAAAACCAATTCTTTCTGAATATATCATTTCTCACGATGTCATCTACCAAGCTTTAGTGGAAACTTTCTTAAGATTCGCAAGTGATAGACTCAATTTTTATGGAAGAGACGAATTATTCTCTCACCCAGAATTTAAAAACGATTCTGAAAAACTTGTATCGGTACTTAAACTTCTCAATAAAGCTTCTATCTTTAGAGAAGTGGATGATGCGATTATCAATGACGATATCGCACTCAATATTGGAAACATTGAAGACAATCCTGATTTATCCGTTTTAACTACTAAGATTAAGGTTGGAGATGAAGGAGAATCAACTATTGCTCTACTTGGACCAACGAGAATGGATTATAGCAAAGTAGTTTCAGCCCTTGAATATTTATCAAAAGCTTTAGCAAACTACTTTAGCGATATGAATAAAGGAGGTAATGATAATGGCGGAGAAGCCTGAAACAAATTTAGAAAACGAGGAAGAAACGATTAATGTTGATGAGCCTCCAAAGAAGAAAGACAAGAAAAGAATTGAAACTTTGGAGAATAAAATCAAAGAATTAAATAAGGAAGTCGAGAAGTGGAAAAATGAATATTATCGAGCCTTCGCTGATACTAAAAATCTTCGCAACACTCTAGAAAAAGATCATCGCGAAGCCATTAGATATCGCGCGGAAGGATTCGTTGATAACTTGTTACCGGTTCTTGATAGCTTCCATCTCGCTCTTATAAACGAGCCAACTAATCCAGATTTAAAAAATTATTTGACTGGATTCCAATATATATATCGCAATCTAGTCTCAGCATTAGAAAGCGAAGGGGTCAGTGAGATCAGCCCTAAAGTTGGAGATAAATTTGATCCTAATACAATGAACGCTGTCGACACTGTTGAAGACGAAGGTGAAGAAAATCGCATCGTCAAAGTGTACGCTAAGGGATATAAACTTCATGATCGATTGATTAGAAGCGTTAATGTCTCGGTTACCGTTCATCCTAAAAACAAAGAAGAAAATACTGAAGCTAACGAAACTGAAGCATAAGGAGGATATAAAATTATGGCAAAAGAAATTATCTTAGGTATCGATTTAGGAACTACTAACTCAGTAGTCTCATACTTACAAGCGGATGGCACTGTTAAAGTCATCCCCAACCCAGAAGGAACAGTCACCACTCCATCTGTAGTTGCGTTCAAAGCAAATGGTGAAGAAATTGTCGGCAACGCCGCGAAAAGACAAGCTGTTACCAATCCTGATACCGTCTCTAGTGTGAAACGTATCATGGGCACATCTAATAAAATTCATATCAATTGTGTAAATAAAGATTTCACTCCACAAGAAATTTCCGCAAAAATCTTAGCGTATATGAAAAAATATGCTGAAAATCATTTAGGAAGAAAGGTTGATAAAGCGGTCATTACAGTCCCTGCTTACTTCAACGATGCTCAAAGACAAGCCACAAAAGATGCTGGTCAAATCGCTGGATTAGACGTGGTTCGTATCATTAATGAACCTACCGCTGCCGCCTTAGCGTACGGTCTTGAAAATCAAAAGAGTGAAAAAGTCTTGGTCTTCGATTTAGGTGGTGGTACATTTGATGTTTCCATTCTTGATATCGGTGATGGTACATTCGAAGTTATTTCTACCGCTGGGGATAATAAACTCGGTGGTGATGACTGGGATGCCGTAGTCTCCGATTGGATCAAAGCCCAAATTAAGATTCAAAATAATGTTGATATTACCGATAAAGGTTCATTACAAAGAATTAGAGAAGCTGCTGAAAAAGCGAAGATTGAATTATCATCTTCACTTGAAACAACTATCTCCTTACCATTCATTTCTATGACTAGTGTAGGACCTGTCAACTTTGAAACCGTGCTCACTAGAGCTAAATTCCAAGACTTGACTAGACACTTATTAAAACGCTGCGAAGATCCTGTTAACCGTGCCTTAAAAGATGCTGGCATGACCGCTAACGACTTAGATCAAATCTTACTCATCGGTGGTTCTATCAGAATGCCTGCGGTGCAAGAACTAGTTAAGAAGATGACAGGAAAAATTCCTAACTTATCCGTCAACCCTGATGAAGCTGTCTCCATTGGTGCGGCTTACCAAGGTGGTGTCGTCTCTGGTGACGTTAAAGACGTTGTCTTACTCGATGTTACTCCTTTAACTTTAGGTATTGAAACCTTAGGTGGAGTTATGACTCCTCTTATCCCACGTAATACCACAATTCCTACTACGAAGAGCCAAATCTTCTCAACTGCTGCGGATAATCAACCAGCTGTCGACATCATGGTTTACCAAGGTGAAAGACCAATGGCTCATGATAATAAGCTATTAGGTCACTTCCAATTAACTGGAATTAAGCCCGCTCGACGTGGTCAACCTCGTATTGAAGTTACATTCTCCATCGATGTTAATGGTATTGTCACTGTTTCCGCTAAAGACTTAGATACTCAAAAAGAACAAAACATCACCATTACTGGTAGCAGTGGCCTTTCTAAAGATGAAATTGATAGAATGGTTCGTGAAGCTGAAGAAAACGCTGATGCTGATGCTAAACGTAAAGAAGAAATCGAGCTCCGTAACAGAGCTGAAACTCTCATCAATGATATTGATATTGCTCTTCAAGAAAAAGGTGCCTCTATGGACCAAACTCAAAAAGAACAAACTCAAAAATTACGTGATGATCTTAAAACAGCCCTTGACAATAACGATTTAGAAACTATCAAGAATCGTTTAGATGAACTCGAAAGAGCAGCAGCTTATATGAATTCCGCTCAAGCGGGTGGAAACGCTAACGCTAATAATGGATCTACCCCAGGTAGTAACCCAGACGATGTAGTTGATGCTGACTTCACTAATGGTGGCAATGATAACCATCAAGCTTAATTGATAGATTCATACTTAGAGGGGGATGCAATATTCCCCCTTTGAGTGTATAGAAAGGACTAATATGGCAAACAAAAGAGATTTATATGAAGTTTTAGGTGTTAATAAATCCGCTAGTAAGGATGAAATTAAGCATGCCTATCGACTTCTCGCAAAAAAATATCACCCCGATAATAAAGAAACTGGGGATGAAACCAAATTTAAAGAAATCCAAGAAGCCTATGATATCCTTTATGATGACCAAAAACGAGCGGCTTACGACCAATATGGATTCGCGGCATTTGATCAAGCAGGCAATAATCCTGGCGCTAGTTCTAACCCTTTTGAAGGATTTGGATTCGGCGATGATGGTGGAGTCGATTTAAACGATATATTCTCATCTTTCTTTGGTGGCGGTACTCGAAGCAAAACTCGACGTAGTGGAGCCATTAGAGGAGATGATAGCGTCATGCGCATCAAAATAAACTTCATGGATGCTGTTTTAGGAAAAGATGTTGATATTTCCTTCCCGTTTGATGAAGTTTGTTCTTCATGTCATGGAACAGGTGCTAAATCACCAAATGATATTCAAACTTGTCCAACCTGTGGAGGAAGTGGAACCGTTAGAACTACGCGTCGATCCATCTTTGGAGCGGTTGAATCTCAAGAAGTATGCCCTAACTGTGGAGGAAGCGGCAAGATTATTAAGAATCGCTGCCCATCTTGTGGTGGTAAAGGCTACACTCGCATTAAAAAAACTATTCCAATTCACATTCCATGTGGCATCAATAGTGGACAACAAATCCGTGTCCAAGGCATGGGTGAAGCTGGTAAAAATGGTGGCCCTCATGGCGATTTATATATCGAAGTCATTGTTAAAGAACACGACTATTTCAAAAGGGAAGGTAATGACATTCACGTCGAAATCCCAATTGATTTTGTCGATGCGATATTAGGAACTAGAATTGATGTTCCAACTGTTTATGGAGATTACACCATTACTATTCCAAACGGAACTCAACCTGGTCAAATATTTAGAATTAAAGGACAAGGCGTTAAAGATTTAAGAAGTGGAAAGCCAGGAGATGAATATATTCACATTAAAGTTAGTATCCCTTCCTCTATTTCCAAAGAACAAAAAGAAATTCTTGAAAAATACAAAATTGCTAGCAAGGATGAGAACTTATTTACCAAATTTAAACGCAGTTTCAAAAAATAATTAAAAAATTTTTAAAAAAAATAACGATTTGCTTCCTATTTATTAATAGGAGGCTTTTTATATGTATATTATTAAGCAGACAAATAGTAAAGACTGTGGATTCACATGTCTCAAGATGCTCTTAGCAACATTAAATAAGGATAAGAATTATTTATTTCTTCCCAATTACCAACTTGAAAAGGGTTATTCTTATAACGATTTGATTAAAATTGGAAAAGAATATCACCTCACGTTATGTGGCTATAAGGTGACTGATAAAAGTGAAATCATCAATAATAACCGATATCCACTTATCGCTACTTTATTAATAGATGAGGAAAAGCACGCTGTTATTGTCACTAATGTTACCAACAAGTATGTCTATTTAATCGATCCAAGTTCTGGAAAAGTTAAGATGCGTTTAGATGAATTCGTGGCTTTATGGGATAGCAATATTCTTTTGATTGAAAATTATGAAAAATATCCTTACCCTCATAAACCATTAGAAATCGTTTCTACTAAAAGAAAGATATGGATGTCATTACTTCAACTTCTTTCAGGGGTATGCTTCATTTTGGCGTCTTATTTTATTAGCGAAGGTGTCTATTTCTTTATTCCTATTATTTTAGTAAGCGTCTATGCTTTATTAGAAATAAGTTTACGCTATTCAATGATGAAAACATTAAAACAAATCGATGATAATATTTTATCTTCTGAAGTCCAAATTGTGAGAAGCAATCGTTACTTTTATACTTCATTTTTAGACGTTAAAAAATATGCGATGCTCTTTCCAATGAATCTCATTTATCACCTTTTATTAGCGGGATTTATCATTGTTTTATTGTTAATCAATAGTTTATACAATATGTTTT
>CAVDWX010000054.1:0-6519 GCA_963612735.1 Gemmiger formicilis
CCGAATTGATGGGCTATCGCAAAGACAAAAGCTTAGATAGAGGGCTTCTCTGGGTGATTTTAAAAGAAGTCATCGATATTCATCGTATGCCTTTATATGATGAAGTTATTACTATTTATACCTATCCAAATAAAAGAATGCACAATATCCTTCCGCGATCTTATTACATTAAGGATGAAAAAGGAGAAGTCATTGTTGAAGGGAAAGTTCTTTGGGCTTTAATAGATATAAATAATAGAAAGATGATCGACCCTATTGAATACGGAATTGATATTCCTGATCTATCGAATAGTCGCCCATTTAAAATGCCTTTCAATAAGCTAGATGCAACTTGCTTAGATAAAGAAGTTAATTTAAAATCACTTTATTCTTATTGTGATTTAAATGGACATATCAATAACACTAGATATCTCGATATCGCGATGGATTTATTGCCATTAGATTTATTAAAAGAGTGTCCTCTAAAGCGGGTTGATATTGAATATCATCACGAAATTAAATTAGACGAAGAATTTCTTATTAAATATGGAAACAATAATAATATCTATTACTTCGCCAGTTCACCTTTTACATTAGAATTAGTTTATTAATATTCATATTCTTTCGCTGATATCGTATCTTTTTATATAGTTATGGGAAAAGTGGCAAATACGCTTGCAATTTTTACTGTTTTCAAGCATGAAGAACTGATGTTCCTAAGGTTGCAAATAATCAAGAGCTTAATTCTTATTAATTTTACCCTATTAAAATTACTGTAGGCGTTAAAATTATTTTGCTATTGTATTGATTTATTTTTCCAAATTTTGGCTAATCTTCAAATCATTGAAAACTATTGAAATTATCAAACTTTTGTGTTAACGTAATTCGGTAAAAATTTATTGATATATTGATTTTTGATTAGTAATTGAAAGAAGGAAGCATTAATGGATAATATAGAGGAGCTCAAGTCTCTTATTAAATATTTGATTGACCATAACCATCATCATAACGAGGAATTAATTGAACTTGCTTCCACTTTAAAAGATATTAATTGTGAAGCTTTTGATAAAGTTAACGAGGCTATTGTTTTATTTAATAATGGAAATGAAGCTTTAAAAAACGCTTTAAAAGAATTAAATAAATAATTATGTGTTTATCAACAATTTATAAAAACGAAATTAAAGATGAAAATATATTGATGAAAAATGTTTTATCGATTGAAAGTCGTGATGATGAACTTATTTTTACTGATTTAATGGAACGAAAGTTAAAAGTAAAAGGGCAAATTAAAATGGCTAATTTAGTCGATGGCTATGTAATTGTTAAGGTTAATAATGATGACTAAACCTATTATTTTAGCTTTTTGTGGGAAAGGTGGAGTTGGTAAAACTTCTTTATCAGCTTTAACTATCAAACTTTTACATGATACTTATAAAGATAAAAAAATATTAGCCATTGATGCTGACCCTGCGATTGGACTTGCTACTGCTTTAGGAGTTGAATCTTCTTCTACCGTCGATGATATTAGAAAATTATTCATAGAACATGTAAATAACGGTGATAATAATGCGGCGATTGAAATATTATCAGAAGCTAAATATCAAATCTATGATGCGATAAAGGAAATTAATAACATTTCTTTTTTAGCTATTGGTAGACCAGAAGCCAGTGGATGTTACTGCAAAGTTAACGCTTATTTAAAAGAAGTTATCTCCCTATTAGCGGACAATTTTGATTATGTTGTCATCGACGGGGAAGCCGGAATCGAACAAGTTAATCGTCGCGTTATGGAAAAGGTTAATCATCTTATTTTAGTGAGCGATGCTTCTAAAAAAGGGATTGAAGTATGTAAGACTATTAAAAAAGTAGCTAACGGTTTAATGATGTATGAAAAAGAAGGCTTAATTTTAAATCGGATTAATCAAGAAGTAGATGCTTCTAATTTAAATCTTGAAGGTTTAAACCTACTAGGCTTTATTCCCGATGATAAGAAGATGATGTTATTAGATGTTAAAGGTGAATCAATTTTTGAATTAGATAAAGACGCTGAAATTATTCAAAATTTAAAAAAATCACTGCAAAAGTTAGGTATTTTATAAAAAGAAAGGATATTTATGAAAGATTTAAAACATTTGTATTATTTCGAAAAACTGCTTGAAGACGCGAATAATGAGCTCGTTAGGGAAGCTAAAGAAAAAGGTCTTAAATGTATTGGAACGACCTGCTATCAAATCCCTGAAGTGCTACTTAATTTAAAGGGTTGTTTCTCCGCGAGGCTAAGAGCGCCACGAACTGGTTCAATGGAAATGGGAACCTATTACATGACTTCCTTTCTTTGCGAATATACTCGTGCCCTTTTGGAAAGAGCCATTGAAGGTGGTTATCAATTTTTAGATTGTTTGCTCACTCCTGATGGGTGTTCCATGATTAACCGATGCGTTGAGAACATGGAACTATTAAAGACGATGCCAAAAGACGGTTTCTTTTATGAATATCTCGAAGTCCCGATGAAAGATGATGATAATGGGCTTAATTTATATGTCAGCGAATGCCGTAAAAAGATTTTAAATTCTTTGCATGAACATTTTGATATCGACGTCAGCGATGAAACTTTAAAAGAAGCAGTTGAACGTCATAATAAAATGTGTCGTATCATCAGTGAACTTGGTGAATTTAGAAAAGAAGATAATCCGTGCATCACAGGATATGAATTTCATATCATCACCATGTGTACGTATGTATGTCCACATGAACTATTATTAGGTAAATTAGAAGAAACTTTAGAAGAAGTTAAGCATCGCGAAAAAGATGAGAAAAATAAATATCGCGCTCGAGTGGTGGTTGTCGGTTCTGAAGTTGATGATGTCGATATGATTCGACTCATTGAAGAATCGGGTGCTTTAGTGGTCGCGGATCGCTTTTGCTTTGGTTCCTTACCGGGAAGAGAAGAAATCATTCTTAACGATAAGGAAGATATATTGACTCAAATTTGTGCTCATTACATGCATTCATGTATGTGCCCTCGTCATATGAATTTAGCAAAATTTAACCGCAGAAAAGAATATGTCAATGAACTATTTAAAGCTTATCATGCAGATGGGATTATTTACGAACAAATGAAATTTTGTGACCCATGGGCTTATGAAAGAATGACTGGAACACATATGATGAGAGACGAATATAATTATCCTGTTTTATCAATTGATCGTCCTTATGCGGTCGGTAATTCAGGTCAAATTAGAACACGTGTACAAGCTTTCGTTGAAAGCATTGAAATTAAAAAGATTCAAGGAGCAAATAAATAATGGGTGCAAAAGTAGGTTCAGAAAAACTGGGCAAATTATATAACGGAAAAAGAGTAAGAAGACGTCGTGAATGGCGTGGATTTATTGATACATTCTATGATTTTAGATGTTGGCTAAAAATCATGTGGATGTTGGCTAAATTTATTGTCAAACCCAACAATATTAAAGGCTTCTTGCGTTATCGATGGATGGTCAACTATTTAGCGGTCCCAATGATGATTGATAAACACACTACTGGTTTAAGAAAAGAAGCTTTAAGAATCGCTCATACTGAATATGATTTAGTGGCTTTAGATATCGCTCAATTATTAGGTCGAGTTTTTAAAGCTGATAAAAGATGCGGAAATAACCAAAAATTTTCTAAAAAGATTGTTATTTTAGATGAGAATGAAATGTTTCATATCATGTGTGGGTTCCCCAATCTATACGCTGTTAGCTGGGAAACCGCTGCGATATATGTCTCGGTCTTACTTAACGGTGGGGCGGTGACACATTATCTTGATGTTCTTCAAGAGATGGGAATTCCAGGAGATGTTTGTCCTATGCCTGCTGCTGAAGCTGGTGCCGCGGTCGATGAAGATATGCCTATTTATGGAGCCTGCGCTATTCAATGCAATACTACATGTGATGGCTCATTGATGGGAAATGGGATTATGTCTAAAAAATATGAAGAATTTGGCATTCCTACTTTCCAAATAGCGGCCCCGCTTAGACATACTGAAAAAGGTGTTCAAGAATATGCCGCTCAAGAAATTCGCAATGCCATTAAATTTATTGAAGAACATACTGGAGAAAAATGGGATTGGAATTATTATTTTAAATGTGCTAAACGTTTCAATGAAGAAAATAGACTTCGCCATTCTTGGATGGAAATGTCGATGACGATGTTCCCTCAAGTATATGGGGCTAATTTAGCTTTATATTCTGAAACGACTTATATGGCAGTCGCAGGAAGAAGCGATGACTTTGTTAAGGCGGACCGTAAAATTACTAAACTCGCCGAAAAAGCTTTCAAACGCAAAGCGCTAGTTTGTAAAGAAAATCGCCATAGAGCTATTATTTGGGGTGTTCAATCTCAATTCTATACTGACTTTTTACCTTGGTTACAAAACTGTTGGGGCATTCTTCCACTCGTCGATATGCTTTCACTAGTCTATTTTGATGAAATTTCCGAAAATGATAAAGAACAAGCTATTTATGATATCGCTAAACTTTATCAAGAAATGATTATGCGTAATCGTACACATGGTGGGTACGAAGTCCTTCTTGATGATTTATGGAGATTTTGTGAAGAATATAAAGCCGATATGGTTATTTTATGGGAACACATTTCATGTAAAGCTCTTGACGGGTTCCACGGCTTATTTGAACAACAAGCGCGTGAACACGGCATTAAATTAATTTGGGTCAATCATGATTTAATGGATCCGCGTGTCATCTCTAAACAATCGATTCGAGATGATGTCAATCGTTATATGAGAACAGTGATGAGAGAAGAACCTGTTGACCCAAGTTTAGAAATTATAGATGATGGAAATTCATGGTAAGGAGAAAATAAATTATGAAATATTTTGGTGGTTGTGATTCTGGTAGTACTTATACCAAGTGCGTCATTATCGATGAGAATGGAAAAATGGTTGCTGATGTGACTTTAAGAAGTCGAATTAATTCAGTTTTATCCGCTCAAGATGCTTTAGATCAAGCGGTGAGCCAAGTTAAAGAGCTAAAAAGCGCTAAAGATTTATCTTATTTAGTAGGAACAGGATATGGGAGAAATAAGGTTCCGTTCGCGGATGAAAATATTTCTGAAATTTCTTGTCACGCTATGGGGGTTCATATCACTGATCCAAGTGTCCAAGCCATTATCGATATCGGTGGTCAAGATGTTAAAGGCATTGCTATTGATAAAGATGGAACGGTTTTAAATTTTGCGATGAACGATAAATGCGCTGCTGGAACAGGAAGATTTTTCGAAGCGATGGCGCGTGCTTTTGAAATGGATTTAGATTCTTTTTCTAAATTATCATTATCCGCTAAAAATATTATTCCCATTACCGCCCAATGCACCGTCTTTGCTGAATCTGAAGTCATCTCATTAGTGGGTGAAGGTAAACCTATGGATGAAATCGCTGCCGGTATTGAATTTAGTGTGGCTAAACGTTGCTTCGTCATGGCTAAAAAAGCTGGTGCCGTTGATAATATTGCTCTTACTGGTGGGTGTGCTAAAAATGCTGGTTTAAAAGAAGCAATTGAAAAAGTGCTTCATCTTAAAGTAGTGGAACTTCCTATTGATCCTCAACTTATGGGGGCTTTAGGAGCCGCTGAATATGCACGTCAAAAAGGTTTAGCGGAGGATAAATAAATATGGGTACAGCATTAATTGTTTTATCTTGGACTTTGTTTCCATATTTAAATGTTTATCTTTGGGTGAGTATTGTTTGTACTATTGTCGGTGTTTTTATTGCTTTATTTGCTCTTTTATTTATCGTTTATTTCTTTAATTTAGATATGAAACTAACTTCTTCTTTGGAACCTATATTATTAAAAATGTACGATAAAAAGAAAAGAAATCGTAAAATCTAATCTATGTTTATTTTTGATGGTTTAATTAAGAAAATAAATAACATCAATAATTCATACCCTTATCAAAAATTAAAGATTAATAACCAATTTTTTAAAGAGAATCCTAACCAATTTATTTTTAATAGTGATAAAGCGTTTGAATTAGGTGCTTCTCCTTATTATGGACTTACTTTAAATTTATTAACGGATGAAAATATCGATGATGAAATAATGCTTTATGGGGATGATATATCTTCTTTTAATAATGATTCATCATACGCTCGAATAGTGCTTTTAAGCATTGATAATGATTTGATTGGGGAAGGAAATGTTTTATATAACAATATTCGTAAGGTCGAATATGTTAAATATCATTTTTGTTTAGATGGAGTGATGGTTAAAGAATCAGCATTCAATAAAAGAGAAACGTTACTTATATCTAAGCAAGCTTTAAAAGACAATAATGTTGATTTTTCACTTCTTGGTAGTTATATCATTACTAAATACAAGACCTTACCATTTGTTAAAAATGTGAAAGTTATTTTTATCACTTTAAAAGATTATCCATATGATAAATTAGCTCCACTTATTATTGAAAATGAAAATATTATCAAGGCTTTAGACCATATTTTGAATAAATTTAAGATGGATTGCTCTTCATGCTCTTTACAAG
>CAVDWX010000055.1:0-37012 GCA_963612735.1 Gemmiger formicilis
AAAAGATGAAAGTAAACATCCCTATTTTATTAAAGATGATAATGGGAACATTGTTGAAAATTATAATAGTAGTGGAGAACTTTATTACACTAATAGTCAATATTTTGAAGCTTTCTATGAGCCGTTTTATAAAAACTATTTATCAGTTTATTTATTTAAGTATGCTCCTAATTATGCTTCTATTACTAAGACAATGAATAATCTCATCATCTTTATAGAAATACCCATTGCTTTATTTTTAGCATTAGTAATTACTTATTATATCTTTCCTTTGATTTTTAGAAGGGGCAAACAAACCGTTGGCCATAAAATGTTTCATATTGGATTTGTCGATTCTCGATATCTATCTCCTACTTTTTTAAGGCAAACTGTCAAATTCCTCATTTTCTTAGCTGAGGTCATTCTATCGATTTTTACGTTTGGAGTTCCTTTATTAATTTCTATTACCTTAATGGCGGTAAGCAAGAAAAGACAAGGTTTTCCTGATTATATGGTTGGTCTAGAAGCGATTGATACCAATAAACAAAAAATATATTTTAATAAGGTTGAAATATTGATTGATAGAGCAAAAACTAATAAAAAGCCAATCGATTTTGAACTTATCCAAAAAGAATAGGAAATGACTTTACTTCTTTATTCTTTGACTAGATAAATTTAATAACGTATAATCTATTTGTAGATTAAAAGAGAGGAAAATTATGAAAAAAATTCATTCTCCTAAATTAAAGAGGATGGGCGTTGTACACCTTTTTTTATGTGCATTAATTCCTGGTGCCCTTTCCATTGCTTTTAATTCTAATATTAGTGGGGCTTATGCTAGTTCAAGAAGCTCAACTTCTCTTATTCCTGAGGGGACGAGCGAATTATCCACTACCGAATTAAAAGCGAAATTACTTAATAATACATCAACCTCAACGACTAAGAGATTTGGTATCCAATTTGAAAGTACTCAAACCGTTTCTTTACATGATTCGACAAATCTATGTCAAATTGGTTTTGATGATTCTAATTTTAGTGGCGATTATCGAAATCCTTGGATTGATGAATCAGGTGATAAAACATTTAATGGATATGCTATAAGAGCATCGATTGCTAACTATAAAGGAACTAGCAGTCAAGAATTAATTGTTTCTATTCCAGAAACTCTTAGTTATGGTAGCCAATACACGATCAACGTAACCGCTTTAGGAAGTGATGATTTTCCTTTTATGGACGCTGACGATTATAAAAATGAAAAAAATCGAATTACCAAAATTTATATTCCTTCATCTGTTAAGAAAGTTTATGATAATGCCTTTATAAATATTCCTAGTGATGTGAAATTAGAAATTAATTTTGAAAATAAAAAAGATGCGATTAGTTTTGTCGATGAAGCTAACTGGTTAAAAGGTGAAGGTAAAGACTTAGTAAAAGTTAATTACGAAGTGACTTATGATGGAACCCGTAATGCTAAAGTTTCTGGCACTCCTATTTATTTTGGTGAAGCTTGTTCTTTCGTTCTTGGTTATAAAGGGGGAGTAGTGGATGAGAAAACTATTCCTGAACTTTTATTATCATATGAATATCAAGTGGAAGTTGATCAAACTGTCTATTATAAACAAGGAACTTTAAATGTTAAGGATGCTAATAACCCTTATGACGCAGTTTCTTTAAATCAATCGACATTTGACACCGAAGTAATCCTCGATTTAGAATTCGAAGAAACATATGTTGAAAATAGCTTAGTTTTTTATAATATTTACCCACTTATTTCAAAAGAAACTGCAAGTGGTGGATTTATTTATTTTCCCGATACTAGTAAGCCTTATTATGCACATTCAATAAAAAGTTATACTATCGATTATGATATTGCTAATGTTGTTGATTATTCTTTTAAAGAAATCTCTACGTTTGGCGAATACACTAATGTGGTCACAAATTTTGAAAGAGTATATTTAGGTGAAGATCAACATACTTTATATCAAGAAGCTCGCCCACAAGATTTTAAGTCTTATTCTAAACAATTCGCTTCTGGTGCTTATATAATCCGTTATCGTCTTTCCAATTTATCGACATCTAATTATGTCATTGAATACGAAAATAAAAACGGCGAAATAGTAAAAGCGACAACTAAAATAGTATCACCGTTACCATACATTGTTTTAAATGCACATGGGTTGACTGCTTGTTCTTTCTTAATTAAGAATTCTGATGTTGCTAAAGATTTTAGTGCCGATAAAATTAGATCAATCAAAATCGATACACTCACTATTAATATGCATATATATGATGTCGAAAATAGTAGTTCATTAGGTTTGTCTAATCAAATTAACTGCACCTTCGGCGAAGTTTATTTGCTCACTCCTGTTACGGAGAAAATACATTCATTCAATATTGTTACCTTCATTTTGATATTTACCATTTCACTTATTGTCGCCTTTATTGGCGTTTCAATTGCTTTATATTTCTTTTTAAAAGAAAAATATAAAAACGATGAATTTAGAAGAATGAATACTAAACGCTACGTCCGTACTACATCTATTGGCTTATTAGGAACGACGATATTTGCTTTAGGACTTCAATTCATTCTCTTTAGATTTTTAAAATTAAATAATTCTTTTGCGGTTTATAACCCTCTTGATCCATATGTCATTGGTTTTGGAATTGCCGCTTTTATCGCTTTTGGATATTTCATTTATTTCACGATTAGATTTATTAAGAGTGAAAAGAAGAGAAGAGAAGCCATTAGATTAAAACTCAACGAAGATATCGTTGATGATGGAACCAAATAATTAGTAAGGAGATTTATATGGAAATAAAAATTAAAGATTTAACCAAGATTTTCCCTGGTGATCCTAAGAAAAACATTCGTGACACAATCGCTGTTAAAGACCTTAATTTTACGGTCCCTGATGGCAAATTAGTGGGCTTGCTTGGTCCTTCTGGATGTGGCAAATCAACCACCCTTTACATGATTTCTGGACTACATGTCCCGACAACTGGAGAAGTTTGGTTTGGCGATCAAGAAGTGACAAACCTCTCTCCTGAAAAAAGAGGCATTGGCTTAGTTTTCCAAAACTATGCTTTATATCCTCATATGACAATTTATAAAAATATCGAATTTCCTCTTACTAATCTACAAGTGGAAGTACCTTTAGTGACTTTCTATGAATTTGAATTAAATTATACATACGCTCTTAAACCTAGTGATTTACCTAATGGAATTAGAAAAAGTTTTTGTTCATTAGCGAGAAAAATGGGTTTATCCAACAGACAATTTTCCTATAGCGCTCAAATCGATGAATTAAAGGTTTTAAAAATTAAAATTAATTTAAGAAATATCTCAAAGAGCACTAAAACAGTTTTCTGTGATAATGTCGTTCGTATTATTGAAGCTAAATTAGAAAGCGAAACTGAAAAGCAAACTAGCGATGCTTTATACGACACTAATTTTAGAGCCACCTTAAATGTTATTGGTGAAAAAGAAAAGGTTGGTATCACTTTTAGAGGTCGTTTAGGTAAAGCTTTTACAACTGATAATATTGATGAAGTTATTAAAGCCTTTGTTAAAGCTTCAAAAGCTTATGGCCATCCTGAAGAATGTGCGATTGCTAAAACTCAACATGGTTATGAATTAATGGCGCGTGTGGCTCGCATTCCTCATTCTAAATTAGATGATTGGTATAATGCAGTCTCTCTTTCTTATCCATATGAAAGCTCTTATTTTAATGTTATAAGCGTTGATAATAGTGAATTATCTAAACAAATTAAGCGCTTCTTAAGAGAAAGAAAAATTGCTTATTCCGATTTCAAATTATATTTTGATAAAGTTCACACTAAAATTTATTGTAAATTATTAAGAGCTTCTGAAGAAGCCGCTGGTGCGGCCATCAAAGAAATGTCAGAATTATTCAAATTCTCTGATATTGAAAGTGAAACTTCCCAAGCTGTTACACATCGTTTATTAACCAAAGAAGAAAGAAGAGATATTGTCTACGATACCGCTAAATTGGTGCAAGTCGATGAATATCTACAAAGAAAGCCTTCTCAACTTTCTGGTGGACAACAACAACGTGTCGCTATTGCTCGAGCTTTAGTTAAACATCCACGTGTCCTTTTACTCGATGAACCTTTATCTAACCTTGATGCTCGTTTAAGACTTCAAACTAGAGAAGAAATTAGACGTATTCAACAAGAAACTGGAATTACATCCGTCTTTGTTACTCACGATCAAGAAGAAGCGATGTCTATTTCTGATGAAATCGTGGTTATGAAATTAGGAGAGATGCAACAGATGGGTGCTCCTCAAGATGTTTATAATTCCCCCGCTAATTTGTTCGTGGCTCAATTCTTAGGAACTCCACCAATTAACGTTTTCTCTGGCGAAGTGAAAAATGAAAAAATATATATTGGTGAAGACGCTATTGGCGAGGCTAAAGGAGTTAAAGATGCTCCTGTTTGGGTTGCCATTAGACCTGAAGGATTTGTGTTAGCTAAAACTGTAGAGAAAGATGTTTTACATGTAACTTGCGAAATGGTTCAAATTATGGGACGAGATATTTCAGTAGTGGCTAAAAATGAATTATGCACTAAACCAACATTTAAAGCGATTATTTCTAGTGACGACCATGTGCTACCTGGTTCGGTTAGCTTTAAAATCAAACCTCATAAATTATTCATTTTCGATAAAGAAACTGAAGAACGTATTTATTTAAAATAAGAAAGGAGAACGTATGGCTCTAGAATTTCTTAATGCAATTTCCGCTAAAAAAAAAGAAAGAAAAGCCGCTTTAGCTAATGGGCCTATTTTACCTGAAGCTGAATTAGAAACAGTTCCAGAACATGATGAAGGCTATGATAACGAAACTAAAACTATCGTTAGATTAGTTAATAATAAAAGACCTAAAAAAGTTTATAAAGTCAGCGGTTTAGACGATGTTGCTAGCAAGAATAACTGGAAAGGATGGCTTTATTTAGCTCCAGTTATCATTCTTATTTCGATTTTCCTTCTTTATCCTTTAGTAAATACAATCGCGATTGCTTTTACTGATAATTATAATTATTACACTAATACCGGAACTGGATTTACTCTAAAGAATTTTGGAATTATCTTTAATTTAGTTGATCACGTCAGTGAAGGTGGACAAAGCGGTCGAGAAACAGCCTTTATGCAATATGCAGTAGTTAATACTTTGATTATTACTTTTGTTACTGTTCCTGTTTCTATCTTTATCGCTTTAATTATCGCTGTCGCACTTAATTCTTTGAAATGGTTTCAAAAATTCTTACAAACCGTTTTCTTCCTACCTTATGTCACTAACACTTTAGCAATTGGCATGGTTTTCGCTGTTATCTTTAACAAAGAAGGTATTATTAATTCTATTTTCCATCTCAATCATTATGTTGTTATTAACGGTGTTTCCACTTTAAAAACATTTGACTGGATTACTGGTGGAAATAGATGGGTGGCGATGATTCCACTTTGTATTTATATTGTTTGGAATTCGATTCCTTTTAAGATTTTAATTCTTTTATCTGGCTTACAAGGCATTGATAAACAATATTATCAAGCCGCTCAAATCGATGCCACACCAAAATGGAAGGTTCTCACTAAAATCACCGTTCCACTTTTATCACCTCAAATTTTATATTTGATGATTACAAGCTTTATTGGAGCATTTAAAGAATATACTTCAATCGTTGCTATGTTCAAAAAACCATCTTCAAGTGGTGGAGCCACTAAAGATTTATATACTATCGTTTTCTATGTTTATGAAAACATTCAAGCGCATACTAATTACGCCGCTGCGGCTGCGGTATTCCTATTCGCTATCATACTCTTGTTTACCTTATTACAATTCAAGGTTTCTAAAACAAGAGTGCATTACTAGGAGGTTAATAAAATGGCAAGTAAATGGCAATATATCAACTTTGCTGACGTGCAAGTAAATGACCAAATAGTACTTTCTATTAAAGAATCGGGTAAGACTGTTCAAGCTATTAAAAAGGGTGAAACTATTTCTAAAATCATCTTTACGACTTTAACTTATATCTTTATTCTTGCTCTAGCTTTATTAGTTATTTTCCCATTCTATTGGATGATTATTACATCCTTAAAACAATTAGATGAAATTTTATCGTCAACTCAAACTTATTTCCCAAATATTGTGATGTGGACTAACTATTCATATGTTTTCCAAAAATTTAATTTCTCTAATTACATGTTTAATACCATCATTGTGGCGATCTTCTCTACCATTGGAACACTAATTACAACTATCTTCGCCGCATTCGCGTTTGCAAGATTAAAATTCAAAGGTCGAGAAGCGGTCTTTATGATCTTCTTAATGACGATGATGATTCCTGGAGAAATGATGGTTATTTCTAACTACATTACCGTTGCTTCTTTTGGCTGGACTGGTGAAGCTCAAACTCGTGTTCAAGCTTACGCTGCGATGATTGTTCCATTTTGGACAAGTGTTTTTTATATCTATTTATTAAGGCAAAATTTCAAACAGATTCCAAATGAACTCTATTTAGCGGCGAAAGTTGATGGAAAGAGTGATTGGGATTTCTTGTGGAAAGTAATGGTCCCTCTTGCGGCACCCACCCTTATTTCCATTACCATTTTAAAATTTATGGGAACATGGAATTCTTATGTTTGGCCTCAATTAGTGGCAAAAGATGAATATACCCTTATTTCTGTTGGGCTACGTTCATCTTCATTCGTCAATGCCGACTTAAATAACTTAACTGAATACGGCTATCAAATGGCCGCATCAGTGGTTGTTACCGTTCCTTTATTCTTATTATTCGTCTTCTTCCGTAAATACATTATGAAAGGTGTTGGAAGAGCGGGTATTAAAGGATAATTAAATTAGTTATTACGCGTTGCGTAACAATATAGACTTTATAAATAATACTATTTAAGGAGGAAATTATGAAACAAAGTCGAAATATCGGAATTTTGTTGCTTACTAGCGTTGCTTTACTTAGCGCTTGTGCGAACAAAAAGACATCTACTGATAGTAAAAAATCTGATGATGGTGGAAGTCTTATAACATCAGCTACTACTATTACTATTAAAAGTACATTTAATGATACTTATCGTGCACTTTTTGATTCTGTTATTGAAAAATTAAAAGAAAGCGAACCATTATTAACAATTGAAAACGTTAAATATTCTGGCGGCTATTCGGATTTAGCAAGCGAAGTCGTTAAAGGTATTCCTGTTAATGATTATCCTGATTTAGTCGTTTCTTATCCAGATTCAGTTAATGATTATATTCTTGCTGGTGCTGCGCTTGACATCACTCCTTATATGAACGGGGAACACGGATGGAGTGAAGAAGAAAAAGCAGATATTTATAGTGCTTATTTAAAAGAAGGTCAAGATTACGTTGTCGAAGGTACATATTCTTTACCTTTAGCTAAATCTACTGAAGCAATGTATTATAATGCCGAAAAAATTATTGGATTAAATTTATCTTCTTATGATGCAACTATCAATAATGGTAAACCTCTTGATGAAGCTTATATCAATAATTTAACTTGGGAAGAATTCTTCGATAAACTTTGTCCCGCTATTGTTAAATATAATGCCGCGAATAACAATTCTTTATTTGACGCTACTTCCTCTGACTGGGCTGTTTTAGGTTATGATAGCGATGATAATTTATTCATCACTTTAGCGGAACAATATGGTTATGGCTATACCTCTATTGATACTACCTTAGGTGTTGGCAAGATTGATTTCGTCAATGATGGTATGAAGTCATTAATGAAAAAATTCAACCAAGCCGCAGTAAATCACTACATCACCACAAAAGGTTATTTAGGTGGTTCTACTTATGTCAATACTCTTGCAACCGCTAGTCCACAAAGATGTTTATTTTCAATTGGTTCTACTGGTGGTACATCTTATCAATACTCTTCTACAAACCCAATGGAACTTAACGTAGCCCCTATCCCTCAAGCAGCAGGAAAAGATAGCAAAGTTATTTCTCAAGGTCCTAGTGTTGCTTTCTTAGATCATAAAGACAATAATCGTGCTTTAGGCGCTTGGTTATTTTATAAAGCTTTAACCGATACTGATTCAGCAACACGTTGGTCATTATCTACTAACTATATGCCAATCAGAGAATCAGTTTCGACTAGTGATGATTTCCTTGAAGCGGCTGACTATACGGCATGTGAAGCGAAAACTCTTGAACGTTTAAAAGCCAAAGCCTTTGCTTATGCTGGTGAAGTTGGCAATTCTTTATTCACTTCTCCTGTTTTCAAAGGTAGTAGTGAAGCTCGTACTCAAGCTGGGAACTTAATGACAGGTTGTTTAAAACTTGACCCATCATCTAAAACTTATGAATCTGATTTAAACACTTTATTCGATACCGCTTATCAAAATACAATCTTAAAAATGTAACAACATTCCTCGAGGAGGAAAAATATGAAAACAAAAATTATCAAACCATTATTATTACTTTCTGCCTCACTAGTTGCCTTAGGCACTAGTGGGTGTAGAAAAAAGACTAATAGCAGTGACAATACCATTTATTTTTGGCACACTTTTGGTCAAACTATTACTAAAAATATCCAAACTCAAATTGACGAATTTGAAAAAATCATCAAAGAAGCCGATGGGGTCGACATTAAATTTGAATTAGTTTCTAAATCTAATTATGACACTATTAATGACGCTATCAACAAAGGCTTTTCCACGGCGAACGTTCCAACTATTGCTGTTGCTTATCCTGACCATGTTGCTGATTATTTAAAAGCTGAAGGAAGCGAAAGTGGTAAATATGTTGTCAATTTACAAGATTTCATCGATAGCGATGAATTAGGATTTGGCAAAGAAAGTTGGGAACCTTCTAAAGAAGGAATTACCGATTTTGTTAGCGCTTGGATTGAAGAAGGTAAACATTTTACAAAAGAAGGTTTATATTGCTTCCCTTATTTAAAATCTAGTGAAGTGATGTTTTATAACCTTAATGTTTTAAAAAGAGTAATGCCTCTTCACGACCCTAGTGTCGTTGGTGATGAAGCAATCAAAGAATATATGAATAATTTATCTTGGGATGGCTTTATCGATTTATGCAAAACTGTATGGACAAATAAGGATAAAGCTTCAACAGCTTTACAATATCCTACTTTCTATGATAGTGATTCCAATTTATTCATCTCTCAATTGATGCAATCTAATATCGGCTTTTCTTCTGTTAAAGATGGAAAAGGCGTAATTGATTTTAAAGATGGAGAAAATAGAAGCAAAGCTGAAGCCTTAGTCTCTAAATTAGTAGACGCATATAACAATCACTTATTAACTACGAAAGGAGTTACAACTACTTATGGTAGTGATTCCTTTAAAAAGGGTGAAAGCATTTTCTCAATCGGTTCTAGTGGTGGATCTGGATATAACTTCTCTACTGAATTCGAAATTGGAGTTTGCAAAGTTCCAGCTTTAAATGACAATCCACTTTACGTTTCTCAAGGTGTTTCTTTAGCGATTTTAAATAGTCCTAAATATTCTAAAAAAGAAAATGAATTCAAAACTAAATATGCTTGGAAACTTTTAAAATACCTCACGGGAGCGGAAAATAATGCTACTCTATGTTTCAAAGGTTCTGAAGGCTATATGCCTGTAAGAGAAACCGCTTATGAAACTGATATTGCACTAGATTTCTTATCTAATCCTGAATATGGAACATATGGAGATACTGCGAATGTAGTTCGCAACGATATCGCTAATAGATATTTCTCTACTGCTTGTTTCCCAGGTTCCGCTGCTTTACGTGAAGAAGTTGGAAATTTAATTACTTCTGCATTTAAAGGAACAGAAGTAAAAACAGCGTTTGATACCGCTATTAATAACGCGATTCTAAAATTCTAATAGGAGGAGTTAAATATGATTTCAATACGCAAATCTTTCTTAGCATTAGCGGCTACATTATTACTAACTTCTCTAGTATCGTGTGGTCCACAAAATACAAGTAGCGAAATTAGCTATCATGATTATGTTAATGATGGTTCTGTTAAGCTTTCTTTGGATTACAAAGATCGTGATTTTTATAAAGATGGGATTGGACAAGTTAGCTTATATACTCCAATTGATGGAGATACCGCTCACTTTTCACCAAAAATAACTACAACAAGTAGTGATATCATCAAATCTCGTTTCTATGGTATCGATACTCCTGAATCAACAGGTAACGTTCAACCTTGGGGTCATGCTGCAAGTGAATTCACAAAAGCTAAATTAAAAGAAGCTAATGAGAATGGAACAATTGTTGTTTCTACTCCAAGTAATGAATACACACAACCTCAACCAGATTCAACTGGTTCTAGATACGTTTCTCTTATTTGGATTAATTTAACCAAAAAAGATGCTTCTTATGATGAATTAGTGTTGCTCAATCTCTGGATTGTTCAAGAGGGACTTTCAGAAGTCAGAAATATTACTGATATTCCTGAATATGAAGATGCTTTTAGAAATGCGAATACACAAGCTCAAAATTTAAAACTTTATATGTATTCTGGAGAAGATGATCCAGACTTCAATTATGGCGATTACGCTGATGTTTCACTTTTAGATATTAAACGTGAAATTGAAAAATCAATTGCTGATCCAAATTATGAAAACCCGTATAACAATGTTAAAGTTAGATTTACTGGCACTGTTGCGGGGTATTCCAATAACACTCTTTATGTCCAAGATTATTTTGAAAACGAAGATGATCCAAGTAAGAGTGAATATGCTGGCATTAATATTTTCTGTGGAATGCAGCCTATTCCAACTTCATTTAGAACCCCTAATGCTTATATTAGAGTCGTCGGTTTAGCGCAAGATAGTGAAACATTTGGATTCCAAATCACTGATACTCAAGGAAAATGGGTTACTTTTAAGCCGACGCTTAACGAATGTGCAGTTTTACTTAAAGCTAATGAAAACATTGGCGAAAATAAACTCCATACCTTTGAATATAGTGCAAGCAAATTATCTAGTACTATTTCTAGCGCTAATTATGAATCGCTTTACTGTTCTGTTAAATTAACTGACACAGTGACAGTGACAGGTGGATATAAATCCGAAAAAGGACTATTCACTTTATATTTAGATGGTGTCGATTTTGATATATATGTTGCCTTCATCTATTATGGCGATCCTGATAATCCAGCGACAGTATGGGATGATATTTCTTATTTTAAAGGTAAGAAATTCCAAGTTAGTGGTGCTTTCTCTTGGAGAAGAACCACCAGCGGTAAGAACCGTTATCAAATTAATCCAAATACTGGTAGTGATTTAGTTTGGGTTAACGAATAATTTCATTATTAAAGAACAGGAGATTAATTATGTATTGTTACCACTGTGGATATCAATTAAATCGAAGCAAAATTGAAAAGAAAAAATCTTCTTATAATCTTAATCAAGAAATTGATTCTGAGGCGCGTGTTGAATATATTTGCCCACGTTGTGGACATCTTATTCACGAAGGTTTTACTCGTGATGATGAAAAAGAATTATCGGTCGCATCTCATGCTCAAATTCAAAGAGGAAATAACCATTTTGCAACTGGAATGAGTCTTAATTCAGTTGGTATCATCTTATTTTTAATCGCCGTTATGTTCTTTGTTTTAGCGCATAAACCTGCAAAAGGTCATGCGCTAGTTGTTGAATGTCCTGAATTTTATATTTCAGTGATACTTTTTTCTATATCTGTTATTCTTTTAGGATTTGGAATTTACCACACGATAGTGGGTATCTACAAAAAGAAACATTATTCCCATTTGCTAAAAGATTTAAATAACAAGACCTTTGTCCAATAAACAAAGGAAAATGATTGATGTAATAAGGAGGAAAATATGAAAAAAAGATTATTACCAATCATGTTACTTTCAGCCTTTATGCTCATTGGTTGTGGTAACAATACAAAAAGTAGTAGCTCAAGTTCTACTGGCGGGGAAGCTGGCACCATCTCAATCTCTAATAAAGATGAATTAAAAGCTGAATGGCATGCTGGAGAAAGCCCACGTACTTTAAAACTTGCTTGCGAACCTGCAACAAATATTACCCAAGCCATGTTAAAGGGTGACATTACAATAACTTCATCGGATACAAGCGTTATTTCTGTTAATGGCTTAAATATTAATGCATTAAAAGCTGGAACAGCAACTGTTACCGCAAATTATGTTGCTCATCCTGCAACTGATACCGTTGAAATTACAGTTTTAGATGAAATCAAAGAACCTGAAGTCATTACTAATAAAACGTTAAACGATATCGTTAGTGATGCCAAAGTTCATGCTCAATTATATGAAGTTGAAGTTGAAATTAAGTCATGGCAAAATGACGAAAAAACTGATGCTACTAAATATGGAAACTTCTATGTTAATGATGGCTCTTTAACTGATAACATTATCGTTTATGGCGCTACCGCAAGTGAAGACGCTTTTAGTTTTGATGCTGGTACATATAAATTCACTAATCCTCAAGATTTCCTTGAGAATGAGAAAACAAAAGATATCGCTATTGGCGATAAACTTAAAATGCGTGTTGATTATTTAACATATAATTCAACCCCTGAATTAGAAGGTATCGTTTTAAGTGTTGAAAAAGCTGCTCAAACTGATCCAACCGCTATTACTGTTAAAGGTAGTACAACTGCTCAAGTTGGTTTAACCGAAAAATATACAGTTAGTTATGAGCCAGCTTCAGCAAATCATAATACCGCTGTTACTTGGTCTGTTAGCGATGAAACAGTTGCTAGAATTAATTCTTCTGGCGTTATCGATCCATTAAAAGAAGGCACAGTTAGCGTCATTGCTACTTTAAAATCTGATGCAAGCATTAAATCTTCATTGGAAGTTACTGTTGGTGCTGCTTCTGTTACTGAACCTGAATATATTAAAGTTGCTCCAGCTGAAACAACTGATGTCTATCTTGGTTTATTACAAGTTAATAATAAGAAAGTCTTATACGCTACTGGTGAATTAAGTGGTAATTATTTAGCTTCCAGTACTAAAACTAGCGACGCCGCTAAAGCATCATTAATTGTTGTTGAAGGTGGATACAATGTCAAAATTGGCGATAAATATCTTGGATTAACAAGTGAAAATAAAGCTGCCTTAAATGATACAGCCACTTTATTTACTTTTGATACTATTGCTTATACTTTAGTTACCAAAGTTGGTGATACTCAATATTATTTTGGTACATATAATACATATGATACTTTTAGTGTTTCTAAATATAATTATTTAGTTTCTGATGGAAAAGTTATTATTGGACAATGTCCTATGAGACTTTATACTTCTCTTCCTGAGTCAGAACCAGAAGTTGAACCAGATTTAGTTGTTGATTTTTCTAAAGATAATGGTGTTAGTTCATCTACAGTCAGTGTAAATTCTACTTTTACTGTAAATGATATCACTTATGGATATGTTGGCGGAAAACAAGGCACAAAGTATAAAACCGAAATTAATGAATACTTAATGCTTTACAAGGATAATAGTGGCTCTTTCTGGAATGAAACGGCTTATAGCAAAGACATTAAAGCAATAAGAATTACCGTTGGGTCTGACGCTTCCCCTGCTGCAGAATATTCTGTTACATTTGGAACAAGCATGATGCAAGGTCAAATCGCTAAAGCAAATGCTAGCGAAGTTAAAGTCATCGGAAATAATTCTGCTTCTTATATTTTTGGTTGCTCTATTGAAGGTGCAAAATTCTTCAATTTATCTGCTTTTACTAGAAATTGTCAAGTTGCTTTATTTGAAGTTTTTTACGTAGCATAGTTATAATAATCTCCTAAATTTAGTGGGAAAATTAATAAAAGGGTTGTTGGTCATTACTGACCATCACCCTTTTTAGGTTCTCCACAAACACGTGTGGTGTAAGTGGGTTATTTTGGCAAAACTAAAACATTTAGCGGCCATCCATCTTCATTGAATTTGTTAAGTTTGAATACCAGTTGATTATATCACTATTTTTATTTTTATAACTAGCATTATTTTTACTTTTTTTCTTTGTTAAAAGTTTCGGTAAAATCTAATAAATTTTAGTTTTAAAAGTTTTATTTTTATTGTAATTTATTATTAGTTATTACATCATTAAAAATTCATTTTAGAGGTAAAAATAATGAAGAAAAGAAAATTTTTAATTGCCACAGCAGGCGTCTTTTGTGTTGGACTATTAGCTTCCTGTGGCACTAAGGGGGAACCGACTAGTGTTAGTATTAGCGCTGATAATAACGCTACTACGTTAGAAGTAAGGAAAACTCTCTCTTTAAAAGCTAGTGTTAAACCTAGCAATGCTAGTCAAGAAGTTAATTGGTCTAGTAGTAATGAAGAACTTGCTACCGTTACTAGTGAAGGCGTAGTGACCGGCATAAAACAAGGAAATGTTAAAATTGTCGCTACTAGTAAAGTTAAAGATTCTATTAAAGGAGAATACGCTTTAAAGATTATCGCCTCTACGGAAGTTGTGACACCAACTAGCATTGAATTAAAATTATCTAAAGAAGAAATTAATGTTGGTGAATCAGCCCAAATTAGCGTTAATGTATTACCTGAAGGCGCTAGTCAAAGTGTTACATATTCTTGTAAGGATGAAAGTATTGCCGCTGTTAGCGCTACTGGAACTGTTAAAGGTTTAAAAGAAGGTGAAACCACAATTAGAGTTACTTCTCAAGAAGTGGCATCTGTTTATAAAGATTTAGCTATTAAAGTCGTCGCGGGACATTCTACTACCGTTGATTGGGATGCGAAAGAATATTCTACACATGATGAATATATTGCCGCTGATAACGATGTTGCTTTAAAAGTTAAAGGCAAAGTTTATTATGTTTGCAAAGCTGAAAAAGATGGTGTTGAATATGTTAACTATTATTTAATTAATGGCACTTCTGGATATTATATTTATCAACAAAAATCTACTTTAGTCATCGAAGAAGGTAAGGTTTACGCTATCGGTGGATTTAAGAAAAATTATAATAAAACTCAAGAAATTGTTAATGTCGAATATGCTAAAGAGTTAAATGAAGATATAGTTGTTACTCCTACTGATATTACATCTTTAAATTTTGCAGATGTTGAAACAATGGATCAATATCAAGGTGGTATTGCTACTTTAAGTCAAATTAAGTATGAATCTTATAAAAAAGATAACAAAGGCAATTTAACTTTAACCGTTAGCAAAGATGATAAATCAATTCAACTTCGTATTGAAAAAGCGAATTTTGATACTGATGAATTTACTGATTTTTCAAATAAAGTTGAACTTTTATCCGCTGGATCATTAATCGATGTTAAGGGCGTTGTTTCAAAATTTGGATATGGTAATGCTTCAGTTCAGCTCCAAATCATGGAATTAGATGGCATTAAATTACCAGAAATTAGTGATGAAGCTAAAGTTGAGGCCGCAAAAGGAGGAGTTGCTTTACAAAATTCGTTAAATACTGACGAAAATGAAATTTTGCTTCCTTCAACCTTATCTAGTTATGAAGGGTTAAGCATTACCTGGGTTTCTGATAAACCGGAAGTGTTAACTAATGAAGGAAAAATAGCTACTCGTGGAGAAAAAGATGAAGTGGTGAAATTAACAGCAACATTCAAACTCAATGAAGTCAGTGCTACTAAAGATTATTTTGTCACTGTTTTTGGAAGCAAAGTTAATTACAGCGAATCTCACGTTTTAAATTTAGAAGATGCTGAAACTGGCGGTCAATATAACACCAGTCTTTCAAAAAGTAAGTATATAGTTGGCGATGTTACTTTAGGAACTCCAAAAGCGACTTGGACATTAGATAACGCTTTAATTGCTGGAGACGGCAATGATAAATTTGATGGCATATTCTCAATTAGAATGCAATCGTATAAATCCGGAACTGAAGGCGTATCCCATCTTGAAATTAAAAACGATTTTGAATTTGATACCATTCAATTTGATATGGGCGGATATGGAACTGGTAATGAAGGCGCTAGTTTAAAAGTTTATTATTCTTCCGATAGTGGCGCGACATTTACTGCTTTGGATCGAAATATTACAGTCGTTAAAACTAAACTTGAAACAGTTCGTTTTGCTTTACCGTTAAGTGGAGCAACTTGCCGCGTTAAGATTGTTTTAGAAACTGCAGCTACTCAAAAGAAAGTCAATATCGATAATATTAAATTATTAAAAGCCGGTGCTTAATATTATGAAATTTAAGAAAATATTTATTTCCTTATTAATGTTAGTATCGATTGGTTTCACTTCTTGTGGTACTTCTACCTCAGGAAGTGAGCCAACTGGCTTTTCAATTTTATTAAATAATGAAGTTAAAGATGAATTCACTGTGACAGTAGGTGATACATTTAATTTAAGTGCTAATGTGTCTTTACCAATAACTTATTCAGTTGATGATTCGTCTATTGTATCTATTGATAATAATGGAGTTGGAACAGCTTTAAAAAGAGGAACCGCAATTGTCAGTGCTTATTGTACAAATTATGAAGATATTAAAAGTTCTATATTTATCAATGTTAAAGCAAAAGCGGAACAATTAGGAGTTGGCAGTGGCTTCAGTGCTGATGATCCTATTTTTATTGGCAATGAAGGAGAAGATGAACCTTTAGAAATCTATTTCATCGAAATGAGACAGATGTACGCTGATAGTATTTATATTAAAAAAGGCAACGTTGATATTTTAATCGATGCCGGTGAAGCCATTGACGGGGAATTAGTCAATCAAATATTAAAAGAAAAAATGAATGATAATCGTCTTGATTTATTGATGGCAAGTCATGGTGATAGCGATCATATCGCAGGAATGCCTAATGCTTTAAAAGATATCGAATATGTATCTCTAGCCATTGATTATGGAGGATGTGCCACTAATGCATATACTAAAGTAAGAGACGAATATATCAAGAAAGGAACAACATATCATACAGCTTACGATTGTAGTAATTTTACAAATGGAATTACGTCTAGATATTATTTCACGAGTGAATTTTATTTAGACATATTAGATACTGGAGCGTATATCGCTAATGATTATGCAAAAGCCGCTAGTAATCCTCAATCCGTATCTTGTTTGTTCACTTATAAAGATTTTACTTTCTTTACATCTGGAGATATTACAACTTCTACTGAATCAAGTTTAGTTAGTAGAACTATCTTACCTAATGTCACTTTATATAAAGCTAGTCACCATGGTAGTAATGGAAGTAATTCTAGAGTCATTTTAGATACTTTGAATCCAAAAGGCGTTGCTATTTCTAGCGCTAGACCTAGTGGTACCTATGGCGCTACCAATATCGCCCCTAATAAAAATAACACCTATAATCTCGATGGTGGAAAAGGCCACCCTTATGATGAAGCGATGGAAAGAATTTATCATACCGCAAACATCATGAAGGATTTAAGAGTCTATTGGAATATGGTGAATGGCACAATGTGCTTTACGACATATGGTGAAAATGATTTTACATTCCATGGCAGTCCTACTTTAAAAGGATATTATGATTTGTCTTTAACTGATGGTGAAGCTGTTTGGAATGAAGAACTTCAAGATTTTGAAAATAAAGTTACTGGAGAAGAAGATAAGAAGCTTTCAGATACCATTGTTTTTAAAACCCGTGGTTATGATAAATTTTTAACAACTGCACAATAATTTATTTACCATAACTTAATTTGAGTGGTCGCTTTACGGCCACTCTTTTCGTTATTTTAGTAGTGTATTTTTTCATTGATTAGTCTTAACTTATAGAGTAATATATCAATTGCTACCGGTCCCTTAGCTCAGCTGGTAGAGCAACTGACTCTTAATCAGTGGGTCAAAGGTTCGAATCCTTTAGGGATCACCATAGTGAATTAATTGGATTGATGAGATATATCAGTCCTTTTTTGTTAATTAGATATGTTAAATTCGTAATTTTCTTTTTATTGTTTATAGCTTTTAATTTAGATAAAATAATATTGTAAAAAATATGAAAGAACCATCAGTTAGCACTCTAAAAAAATATCTTTCTTGCATGAGTAAAATGAAAGCAAAATATATTACTGCGGAAAGATTATCCAAAGTAGTGGGCATTTATCCTGAAATTATTAGTGATACCCTTTCTTATTTCGACCCTACTTTAAAGATGGATTATGAATATAATTTGTTAGAATTAGTTCCAGTAATTAAAGAATACATCGAAGAAAAAGAGAAGAAAAAAGAAGTTAATCCACATCTTGCTTCAATATCTAAAAAAGATGTCGAACAATATGATTCAGTTATCGACTTTGTTTATAAGAAGATGGCTATTGGTGGTTTTGTTGATAAAAGTGTTAACTTATCGAAAAGCGATTTAAGAATA
This sequence comes from Gemmiger formicilis, assembly GCA_963612735.1. Taxonomy (GTDB): domain Bacteria; phylum Bacillota_I; class Bacilli_A; order RFN20; family CAG-826; genus CAVDWX01. The sequence continues at coordinate 18,316 of CAVDWX010000055.1, forward strand.
TTAAAAAGATTGATTAATGAAGAATTGAATAAAAGGAAGAAAAAATAATGTCTAAAATTAGAAAATGTGTCATTCCAGCAGCGGGATTAGGGACGAGATTTTTACCTGCCACAAAAGGTGTTGCTAAAGAAATGCTCCCTATTATTGATAAACCAACTTTACTTTATCAAGTAGAAGAAGCGGTAAATGCTGGAATAGAGGAAGTAATTATCATTATTTCTCACACAAAAGAAGATATTAAGAAATTCTTTATGCGAGATGAAGAATATGAAAGATATTTGATTTCAAAAGGCCATCAAGATTTTGCTGATGAAATTAAAAGATTATCGACGTTATGTAAAATTACTTATATTTATCAGAATGAGCAAAAAGGATTGGGACACGCGATACTTTGCACGAAAGAAGCAGTAGGCAATGAACCGTTCGCAGTTATATTAGGTGATGATTTGATTTGTAATGATGGTGGAGACTCTGCGACAAAGCAACTAATCGATGCTTATGATAAGACTGGTTATTCTATTTTAGGTGTTCAAGAAGTCGAAGAAAGCGCTACGAAAAAATATGGTATTGTTGATCCTATTTCGATTGATGGGCGACTGATCCTAATGAAAGGGATGGTTGAAAAACCTCAATCTAATCCTCCTTCTCGATATGCGGCATTAGGTAGATATGTCTTAACTCCTGATATATTTGATTTATTAGAAAAAACTACTCCAGGTAGTGGAGGAGAAATTCAATTAACTGATGCTTTAAAGGTTTTGCCTAAGATATACGCTTATAATTTTATCGGTGTTAGATATGACTGTGGCGATAAATTTGGTTTTGTTAAAGCGGTCATCGATTTTGCTTTAAAAAGAAAAGATGATGAAATAGGTACTAAAACGAGAAGATATTTAGAGTCTATTATCAAATAAAATTAATTTTATTTAATATTTATTTATCGACTTTTCAATTTTCCTTGTTTATTACTTTAAGTATTTTTATACTTATTGTGTATTTTACGGAGGAAAGAAAATGGATATTAAAAAAACAATGTTGTCTGTAGATGGAAATACTGCAGCGGCATTAGAATCCTATAATTTTATTGAAGTTGCTGGCATTTATCCTATTACTCCATCATCTCCAATGGCGGAAGTAATCGATGTCGAAGCTTCAAAAGGAAGAAAGAACTTTTTTGGTTCAGTTGTTAAAGTTAGTGAAATGCAATCGGAAGGTGGAGCTTCTGGAGCGGTACACGGTGCTGCACAGGCTGGTGCTTTAGCCGCGACATATACCGCTAGCCAAGGCTTACTTTTAATGATTCCTAATATTTATAAGTGGTGCGGTGAACTTTTACCAATTGTCTTACATGTTTCGGCTCGTAGTTTAGCAACGCGTAGCTTATCGATTTTTGGTGATCATCAAGACATTTATGCTATTAGACAAACTGGTATCACCATGATTTGCGCGCATTCAGTACAAGAAATTGCTGATTTAACTCCAGTCGCCCATTTAGTAGCGATTGAAGGGGCAACTCCTGTCTGCCATTTCTTTGATGGATTTAGAACATCTCATGAAATTCAAAATGTTGAATTCGTCGATGAAAATGAATGGAAGAAACTTCTTCCTATGGATAAGGTTGAAGAATATCGCGCTAGAGCTTTAAATCCACACACTCATCCAGTCACTCGTGGAGGAGCGGAAAATGATGATATCTACTTCCAAGGTAGAGAAGCGCAAAATTTACATTATGACCATGTAATCGAAGTAGCTGAAAAATATTTTAAAGAAGCGTCTAGATTAACAGGTAGAGATTATGCTCCATTTACATATTATGGCGCTAAAGATGCGGAAAGAATTATCGTGGCAATGGGTTCAGTTACTGAAACCGCTAAAGAAGTTATCGATGAATTAAAAGATGAAAAGATTGGTTTAATTAAAGTCCATCTATATCGTCCTTTCTCAAGCAAACATTTATTAAAGGTTTTACCAAAAACTGTTAAACGTATCGCTGTTTTAGATAGAACTAAAGAAATGGGTGCGACTGGCGAACCATTATATTTAGATGTTGTTTCAGTTATTAATCAAGCTGGATTAGACATTGAAGTTATCGGTGGAAGATACGGCTTATCTAGCAAAGATACTCAACCAAAAGATGTTAAAGCGGTTTTTGATTTCTTAAAACAAGATAAGATTTGGCATGGATTTACCGTTGGTATTAATGATGATGTTACACACTTATCTATACCAGTTGATGATAATTTCCACGTCCACGCTGATTATACATCTTGTCTATTCTACGGTTTAGGAAGTGATGGAACTGTTTCGGCGAATAAATCATCTATTAAAATTATTGGTGATGCCACTCATCAATATGCACAAGCTTATTTTGCATACGATTCTAGAAAAGCAGGTGGTGTTACTCGTAGTCACTTACGTTTTGGAAAAACACCAATTAGATCAACATATTATGTTCAAAATGCTGACTTTATTTCTTGTTCATTAGATACATATATGTATAAATTCGACATGATTAAAAATCTTAAACAAGGTGGAACATTCTTGCTCAATACTGATATGGATGATGAAACTCTTGTTAAGACCATGCCTAATCGTATGAAATATCAATTAGCGAAAAAGAATGCTCGTTTCTTCGTTATTGACGCTAATAAGATTGCTGGAGAAATTGGAATGGGTCGTCATACCAATACGACATTACAAGCTTCTTTCTTCTATTTAAATCAAAACATTATGCCATATGAAGAAGCGCAAAAATGGATGAAGAAATTTGCGGAAAAGAGCTACGCTAAAAAAGGACCTGAAATCGTTGAAATGAATTATCGTGCCATTGATGCAGGTGCTGAAGGTTTAAGAGAAGTCAAAGTTGATCCAGAATGGATTAAATTATCACCAATAGTGGAAAAACATTTATTAGGCGATGATTATTTTGATTCTTACGTGACCGCGATTGGCGATTTAGATGGTTATGATTTACCAGTTTCTAAATTTACTGAATATGAATTATTAGATGGTACGATGGAAAACAACATCACCTTTAAAGAAAAACGTTCTATTGCTGATAGAGTTCCACTTTGGCATAAAGAAAATTGTCTTGAATGTAATCAATGTGCCTTTGTCTGTCCTCATGCAACTATTCGTCCATTCTTATTAGATGATGAAGAAGTGGCTCACGCACCCGCTATTGTTAAAGATGATGTTAAAGACGCTCTTGGTCCAACTGTTAAAGGCTTAAAATTCCGCATTCAAGTCTCACCTCAAAATTGTGTTGGATGTGGACTTTGTGTCAGCGAATGTTTAGCCAATAAAAACGGTAAAATCGCTCTTGAAATGGTCGAAGCGAAAGGTCAATTTGCTCAAGAAGAAGGTGCTGACTACTTATTTAAACACGTTACTTATAAAGCTGATAAATTCTCTACTGATACCGTTAAAGGTGTTGGTTTCTTAATGCCTTATATGGAAGTATCCGGTGCTTGTGCTGGATGTGGAGAAACTCCATATTATCGCTTAGTATCACAATTATTTGGAAAAGATATGTTAGTGGCTAATGCGACTGGTTGTTCTTCTATTTATAGTGGCTCAACTCCTCTTACTCCTTTCTGCACTGATAAAGAAGGCCAAGGTATTGCTTGGGCTAACTCATTATTCGAAGATAATGCTGAATTTGGTTATGGTATGAGAGTGGCCACTAATGTGAAACTCAAACACATCATCGAAATTTTATCTTCTGCAAAAGAACGCGATACTGTTGAAAGCGAATTAAAAGAAGCTATTGATGCTTATTTTGAAAACATTAAAGATAGAACTAAATCTCGAGTTACTGTTCCTCATTTGGTTGAATTGGTAAAAGCTAGTAAAGATGAAGCAGTTAAAGAAGTTTTAGCTTATGAACGCGATTTAGCGGATAAGTCAGTTTGGATTATCGGTGGAGATGGTTGGAGTTATGATATCGGTTATGGTGGATTAGATCACGTCTTAGCTAATGAAGAAGATGTTAATATCTTAGTCCTTGATACCGAAGTTTATTCTAATACTGGTGGACAATCTTCTAAATCTTCTCAAACTGGTTCAATTGCTAAATTTACGGCTTCAGGTAAAGTGACAGCCAAAAAGAATTTAGCCATGATGGCGATGAGTTACGGCAATGTTTATGTGGCTCAAATTTCTCTTGGCGCTAATCCGATGAAAGCGATAAAAGCTTTAAAAGAAGCTGAAAGCTATGATGGACCATCCCTAATTATTTGTTACGCACCATGCGCTAACCACGGTATTAAGGGCGGATTATCGAATTCGATGAGACAAGAAAAATTAGCGGTTGAATGTGGCTATTTCCCAATCTTTAGATATGATCCAAGATTATTAAAAGAAGGTAAACCAGCCTTAACCATTGATATGAAAGAGCCTGATTATTCCAAATTCCGTGACTTTGTCATGTCAGAAACTAGATTCTCTCAATTACCTCGCGTTAATCCTGAACACGCTGAAGAATTACTTGATAAATGTTTAGATTACGCTAAGGCGAGATGGGAAAGAATTAAGAAATTCGGTTTATAATTAAAATAAATAAAGAATAACGAGATATGGTAAAACGCTATGTCTCGTTTTTCTTTATATCAAGGCGTTTTTATTAGCGTTTTACGATAAAAGTCATCTATTTTAAGAAAATTATTGAACGACTCCATTCTTTTTTATAAACTGATAGTAGGTTATAGAGGTAATTGATATGAATAAATTTGATAAACATGTTGAACTACTACTTGATAGTTTAAAAGAAGCATCTCACATTGAAAAGGTAATCGAAGCATTGCCACGTGGTTATATTTCAGTTAAATCCATCAGCGGTCACACCTATTATTATCGTCAATGGAGAGAAGGAGATAAGATTATTTCTTCTTATATTCCTGAACCATATGTCAGTGGTGTCCGTCAAAAGATTGTCATTCGAAAAGAAAATGAACAACTCTTAAAAATTATTAAAAAAGATATCGCTAATGCTGTTAAGAAGATTTTAAAACTTAATTTATTAAGTGAAGAAGAAATTGAAAAATTAAAAGAAGGCGTTAAAGCGGATGATATTCCTTTAGAAAATAGAAAAGAATACGCACAAACTCATTTAGTAAATATTAATGATAATCTATTAAAAGATATTGAATTATGGGCGAATGATTATATCAGCTATAATCAATTACTTCTTGCATCTTGGAATAAATGAGTTTATACTAAAAAAATATAGATAAGTTCTCAAAATTGAGGACTTTTTCTTTAGCTAAAATTAATGTCATTTTTTCTTTATTCTTGTTTTACTTTTTGATAGTATTTTTACGTTGTTAGAGGAAAGAAAATTATGTCGAAATTAATTGTCTTATCAGGTATTCCCGGCAGTGGGAAATCCTACTTTTCTAAATCTCTTAAAAATAAGAAAGGAACTCATGTTTACATCATCTCTAGTGACGCAATTAGGGAACAAATATTCGCTAATCCTCAAGACTTGGATCACGAAGATTTAATTTGGCACATTTTTTATAAGCTCCCCGAAGTTTATTCATATGATAAGGATGCTTATGTTATTTTAGATGCTACGCATATGTTTGTTTCGCGTCGAATTGATAATGTTATCGATTTGAAACCACTATTTGATGAAGTAGATTTAATTTATTTCGATATCGATAAAGAGATAATCATTAAGCAAAACAAAAATCGAGAATGGCCAGTTCCAGATTATGCCATGGAATCGTTCTTTAAAAATTTTGAAAAGCCCACAATAGAGGATGAAAAATTCTTTGATCACGTTTATATCATTAATAATAACGATATCGAAGATGTGATTAATAAACTCTAATTGAATTTTTAAAAAGAAACTTCCCAATACCCTTTTTTCTAGCCCCAACTCTATTAATTAAACCGATATTTTGAAGTCTAATTAAATTATTTTGAATAGTAGTGGGACATAAACCGGTTTTTTGGACATTTCTTCAATTGTAATATTAGATTTGCTTATTGGTTTTTGACAGGTTTTATTTTTAGCCTTTCGATTTTATTTAAAATTAATTAATAACGTAAAGGACGTGTCTGTTAAACTAATTGCTGGATTATGTAAAAATAAAAAAATAGCAATCATTTTTGAATGCTATTTATTCTGGTCGGAACGATGAGATTTGAACTCACGACCCCTTCCACCCCAAGGAAGTGCGCTACCAAGCTGCGCTACGTCCCGAACACTTTTATTATTTAATCACATTTTGTTGTTATTGTGTAGTGATAAATAAAATACTACATCCTAGTAGAATTAAGAAATGATATTTTGTAAAATATCAAAATGTATGGAAAAGAATATTATCGTTAAAGGCGCTAGGGAAAATAATTTAAAAAATATCGATGTCAGTATTCCAAAAGATTCACTTGTTGTTTTTACTGGGCTATCAGGAAGCGGCAAATCCACTTTAGCGTTCGACACCATCTTCGCGGAGGGGCAAAGACGATATATGGAATCATTATCGAGTTATGCCCGTCAATTTTTAGGCAATTATGATAAACCTGATGTGGATTCTATTGATGGCTTGTCTCCTTCGATTGCCATTGATCAAAAATCGGTATCGCACAATCCGCGTTCCACGGTCGGAACAGTCACTGAAATATATGATTATTTAAGACTGTTATTTGCAAGAGTTGGAATTCCTTATTGTCCAACTCATAATGAGCCAATCATTTCTTTTTCGCCTTCAATGATGACGGATATTGTTCTTTCTTATCCTATTGGAAGTAAGATTCAATTATTATCTCCAATCGTTCATCAAGAGAAAGGAACACATAAAGATGTCATTGATAAGATACGAAGTAGTGGTTTTACTCGTTTACGTGTGGATAACACTTTTATTACCATTGATGAAATTAAAGATTTAGAAAAGAATAAGAAACATGATATCGATATCGTTGTCGATAGAATAATTGTTAAACCTACGAATAGATCAAGAATTTTTGATTCAATTGAAACTTGTTTAGATTATTCTCACGGTCTATTAATTATATATAGTGAAGCGGAAGAGAAAGTTCTAAGTGACAGGCATACTTGTCGATATTGTGGATTTTCTATTCCTAAATTAGAGCCGAGATTATTTTCTTTTAATTCACCTTTAGGATGTTGTCCCGATTGTAAAGGTCTAGGATTAAAGCAAGAAGCTGAACCATCATTAATTGTTCCAAATGATTCATTAACCATCGATGAGGGCGCAATTGATTATTATAAACATATGGTTGGGACGTCTAATTTAGAATGGCAAGAATTTTGTTTGCTATGTTCTTTATATAACATTCCTAGAAACATTCCTTTTAAAGATTTAAGTGAAGAACAAAAAAAGATTATCTTTTATGGGTCTCCTGATATTCATAAATATCAACTCAAATCATCATCTGGTAATACCAATAATCGATTCGGTTATATCGAAGGGATTAAACATAAAATTGAAAGACTATATAATGAAACTACTTCCGATTGGATGAGGGAATATTACGCTAAATTTTTAATCGATAAGACTTGCACTAGTTGCCACGGGGCAAGATTAAATAAAGAAGCTTTAGCGGTTAAAATTGATCATAAAAATATATATGAAATATCATGCTTACAAATTAAAGATTTAAATATATGGATTAATTCGTTGAAAGATAAATTAAGTCCATCACAATTTGAAATAGCTAATTTAGTGATAAAAGAAATTGATTCTCGAACTAAATTTTTGATTGATGTTGGTTTAGATTATTTAACTTTATCAAGAATGGCAATGACTCTTTCTGGAGGAGAATCGCAAAGAATAAGATTGGCGACTCAAATCGGTTCTAAATTATCTGGAGTTTTATATGTCATGGATGAACCTTCTATTGGCTTGCATCAAAAAGATTCTGAAAGACTCATTAAAACGATGAAAGAAATGAGAGATTTAGGCAATACTTTGATTGTTGTTGAACACGACGAAGAAACGATTAAAGAAGCGGATTACGTGATCGATATCGGCCCAGGTGCTGGTGTGCACGGCGGAGAAGTCGTTTATCAAGGTGATGTTGATGGACTTAAAAAATGTTCTAATAGTTTAACCGGTCAATATCTTTCTAATCAAAAATTTATTCCTATTCCTAAAAATAGAAGAAAAGGAAATGGCAAAAAGATAACGATTAAGGGTGCGAGTTGCAACAATTTAAAAAATATTGATGTTTCTTTTCCTTTAGGCATGTTTATTGCTGTTTCAGGAGTTTCAGGAAGTGGAAAATCTTCATTAATCAATCAAACTTTATATCCACATTTAAAAAAGAAATTTAGTCCAAATGATCATTCATTTATGGGACCAATAAAAGAAATATTAGGATTAGAAAACATTGATAAAGTGGTCGATGTTACTCAAGAACCAATCGGTAGAACTCCAAGAAGTAATCCGGCGACTTATGTTAAAGTTTTTGACGATATTAGAGCCTTATTTGCGGAAACGAGTGAAGCAAAAGCGCGTGGCTTTGATAAGGGGAGATTTTCCTTTAATGTTCCAGGTGGAAGATGTGAAAACTGTCAAGGGGCAGGCGTGACTCGTATTCCGATGAATTTTTTACCTGACGTATATGTAAAATGCGACCAATGTGGAGGCAAAAGATATAATGAAGAAACTCTTGCTGTCACCTATAAAGGAAAAAATATTTATGATGTTTTAGAATTAACGGTGGAAGATGCTTTAACTTTTTTTGAAAATAGGCCTTCCATCTATAAAAAGATTAAAGTTTTATATGATGTTGGACTAGGCTATATCAAATTAGGTCAACCGGCGACGACATTATCTGGAGGAGAAGCACAGCGTGTTAAATTAGCGTTAGAATTACAAAAGCGACCAACTGGTAAAACTATTTATATATTAGATGAGCCAACGACTGGATTACATAGCGATGATGTTTCTCGTTTGTTACAGGTTTTAAATGTCTTAGTGGATCACGGCGATACCGTCATCGTCATTGAACATAATTTAGATGTATTAAAAGTTGCTGATTACATCATCGATTTAGGACCCGATGGTGGAGATCGAGGTGGAAATGTAATTGCGACCGGTACGCCTGAAGAAATTTCAAATAATAAGAATTCTTATACCGGTATATATTTAAAGAAAGTTTTGCTCAAAGAGCATTATTGCTAGAGGTGAAATGATATGAAAATATTTGGGATGATACTATTTATAATTACTGCTTTAATAGCTCTTATGAGCTTTGCGTATAGCATTTATTTATCGATAAATTTTGTTAAAAATCCTCAAAAGCATGTTTCTATTAAAGATGAATTTAAAAAGATTATTATATATTGCTCAATCTTTATTATCTCTTTTACGATCATGATGGTATCCATTTATCCTTGGACTAAGATACCTGCTAAATGGTATGAAATAATTCAAGGAATAGTGGGTGGATTTATATTTGCATCTTCGTTAAGCGTTGGAGTAAATACATTTATCATTCATTATTACAAAAAAGAATTAGATAAAAGCGTTGATAAATGGCTTTTTAGGATCTTAATGATTTGTATTCCGACTTTGATAATATCGTTTTTTATAGCCACTAATGGATATGCTGATTATTGGTCTTATCCATTAGTGAATGGAATATCTTTTTCAAAAGGTTTTGTTAATCCGAGTAACGGTTCGCCTAATCTAGCCTGGTATGCGATATGCATTTTAAGTGGGGCTATCTTTGTTTATTTATTGTGTGACCATAAATTTTATATTCAATACGGTCAGCATGGCATTTTAGAATCAGTCTTTTTAACTGGTTTTCCCGCGGGGATAATTGGAGCTCGAATTGGTTATGTCATTGGTAACTGGAATGTTGGTGGTACATCGTCTTTTGCTTATCGAGTCAGTCACGGAGACATCTTATCTATCTTTGCAATATGGGAAGGAGGCCTTACTATTTTAGGCGGTGCGATTGGTGGCATCTTAGTGGGCGTATTGTGGTTTTTATGGAAGAAAAGACGATATAACATTTTCCTCGCCGTGGATATCATTGTTCCCACGATTTTGATTGCTCAAGCAATTGGAAGGTGGGGCAATTTCTTTAACTGTGAAGTTCATGGTAATTTAGTCGATGAAACTTATTGGCAATGGTTACCTCGTCTTATTTTTAAGAACGCTCATTATTCTGTTCATTATTCTAATACCTCTCATTGGGAGCCAAGTGAGGGAAAGCTTTATGTACCTTTATTTTTCATTGAAAGTATCACTAATTTATTAGGTTATTTTGTCATTGCTCACTTATTTGGAATTAAACTTAGAAAATATACTGAATTAGGTGATTTAGCGTTTGCTTATCCGATATGGTATGGGTTCACTAGACTCATTATGGAACCGATGCGCACTGAAGCGGATGTGATGGGAACAAAAGGATATTGGTCATGGTTTTGGTCAATCGGCTATGTTGTCGCGGGTATATTATTAATTGTTGGCAACCATTTTATTCGTCATCAATTAGCTAAAAAGAAAGAAAATTATGCTCCTAAAAAAAGATGGCTTATTCCTTCTTTCATCTCTAGTCTTATCATTATTGTTGTTTCTCTAACATTAATTATTGTTGGCTCACTTTTAATTTCAAAAACGAGACCAAGTGAAGAATTATTAAATTTAAATCAGGGCAATTTTGGGTTAGTCTTTTTAATCTTTGGAATTACATTTTTATTTATTTTATTGATCAGCGTCCCTTTATTATTAGAAAGTTTTAAAATGAGAAAACAAGATGAACAAATATAAATATCTTCTTTTTGATTTAGATGGAACACTTGCGGATACTGACCCTTTAATCATCCAAACGATGTATGATTTATATGATAAATATAATAACGGGAAAAGAAAGAGCATTGAAGAAATCTATTATTTTTCTGGCCCACCGATTAGAGATACTTTAAGACAAGAATTTCCCCATGTCGATATCGATTTAATATATAAAGATTTTCACGATATTTCTTATCAATATTACAAAACTCATATTTTTTTGTTTAATGATGAAGTTGAAATATTAGATGAGTTAGTTAATGAAGGATATAAATTAGGGGTCGTGACTAACAAGCAACATGATCTAGCGTTATTTGCTTTAGAAATATTAGGAATCGATAAATATTTTGAAATCATCGTCGGTGCGAATGACGTTAAAAAGACTAAACCATATCCTGATGGGATTAATTTAGCTTTAAATATGTTAAAATGTTATCATAAAGAAGAAGCTATTTATATCGGCGATAATAGGAGTGATTATCTAACGAGTCTTAACGCTCATATCGATTCGATGTTAGTCAATTGGGGACCTCGTAAATTAAAGGATGTCCACCCCATTAAATTAGTTTCTTCTTATAAAGAACTTGGGGAGTTTTTTAAATGAATTTAGTTTACGATACCATCATTATTGGAGCCGGTCCATCAGGCATCAGTGCGGGATTAGAATTAAAGAAAAATAATCTCAATGTAGTTGTTTTTGAAAAGGGCGCTCCTGGAGGTAAAGTTAATATTGCCCCACGCGTTGATAATTACCCTGGTTTTAAAGAAATTGCTGGGCCAGATTTAGCATATGAATTTTATAAACGCGCTCTTAAGGATAATTTAGTAATTATTCCTGAAGAAGTTTTACATCTACGAAAAAATGATGTCTTATTTGAAATTGAAACGGATATGGGAAAATATTTATCGAAAACAGTCCTCATCGCTAGTGGTACATTGGAACGTAAACTTGGTTTTCCTCATGAAGATGAATTATTAGGAAAAGGAATATCTTATTGTGCTTTATGCGATGGCCATTTTTATAAAGATAAAGTGGTCATGGTAATTGGAGGAGGCAACGCTGCTTTAAAAGAAGCTATATATTTAAGCAACTTAGTAAAACGTCTTTATCTCATTCATCGCCGTCATGAATTTAGAGGAAACGTCAAATTGGTAGAAGAACTTAAAAACCATGATAATATCACTATTTTAACGCCTTATATTCCTCTTGAATTTAAAATTGATGATGATTACATCTCCGGCATTAAAATTAAAAATGTTATCAATAATGATGAGCAAGAAATTGCTTTAGATGGTATTTTTCCATTAGTGGGACAATTAGCCAATTCTTCTTTTATCGATATTGATGGTGTAACGGATGAAAAAGGATTTATTCCGGTTGATAAATCGATGAGTAGTGGCGTTAAAGGCATATTTGCATCAGGAGATATTTTACCTCGCGACATCCGTCAAATCTATTTAGCGGAATTTGATGGGAAAAAAGCTGCTTCTAGCATCATTACTTATCTAAAAGGAGAAAGTGAATGATTAATTTAACATTATTAACTGGTCCATCTGGAAGTGGTAATTCATCCGCAAAATATGTCTTTGAGGAACTTGGATATTATGTTTCTGATAATGTGCCCGGAAGTTTACTTAAAGAAATGATAACTCATTTTGAGAATAACAAATATAAATGCAAGAATTTTTGTGTCATCATCAATGTTAAAGATGCTTTAGAAACTTATGAAGAATTGAAAAATTTTCAAAATATTCGCCTTCGTTTAGTGGTACTATTCACTGAAGAGGATGAACTATTAAAAAGATATACATTAACGCGTCACGTTCATCCCCGCACACGTTTAGTTAAAATTTCTTTAGAAGACGCTATTAAAGATGACGTCAAAGATACTTTAAAATTAATTCCTGAAGCCGATATCTATATCGATACAACTTCCTTAACTGTCAAGAAATTAAGAAATTTACTCTATCAAAAACTAGACGAAAGCAATATTCATATCACTAATTTTACTTTCATCTCGTATGGCTTAAAAAATGGAACGCCATCTGGCTTAGATTTATCTTTTGATGTGAGGATTATTCCTAATCCATATTGGGTTGATGGATTAAAAGAATTAAATGGACTTGATCCAAAAGTTGTCGAATATATGACTTCTTTCCCTATTACACAAAAATTATTAGATGAATTGGTGCATTATTTATCTTTCTATTTTGAAGAAGTAGTCAAATTAGGAAGAGCTAATTATAATATTGGGATTGCTTGCAGTGGGGGATATCACCGTTCGACATTTGTTGCTAATTATTTATATCTTTATTTTAAGAATAAATATAAGACAACAATTATTCATCGCGACTGTAAAGAATTAAATAAAATAGAATAAGATGAAATCGACTTCCTTTTCCTTATCGGTTAAAGAGGAATTAACTCTTAATCAGCATTCTTTAAAAGAAAGATCTAAAGCGTTACTTTCCGCTTATATTAGAATCAATGGCTCGCTTATTTTTCATTTAAAAGAAAGTCATCTTCTTTTAAAAACGACGAACGCTAAGATTGCTAAATATATCTATGAAGAGATGAGCAATCTTTATGATATTGAAGGGCATTTTGAATATATTAAAGACAATAAATTTAATAATAGAACGATTTATAGCTTAATTATTGATAAGGGAAGTGAACTTCTGTTAAAAGATTTAGAAATCGACTTTTTAGAAGGCAAGATTTCTAAAAATGTAGTGTATAACGATTTAACGATATCTGGTTATCTAGCTGGTGCCTTTTTAGCGAGTGGCAGCATCAACTCTCCTCAGACAAGCAATTACCATTTAGAGATTAGTGTCAATAATGAAAATTATGCGAAATGGTTGAGTAAACTTTTTCTTCGACTTAAGAATATTTCATTCGACCCTAAAATCGCCTTAAGAAGAGATAAATATCTCGTATATTTGAAAAGAGGAGACCAAATTGCGGACTTTTTATCCTTAATTGGGGCGAGCAATTCCTGTATTGAATATGAAGACGCACGAGTGCAAAGAGACTTCATGAATAGCACTAATAGGCTTGAAAATTTTGATGTTGCGAATATGGAAAAAGTGTATAAGACAGGACAAAAACAAATAGCAGAAATTAAGTTAATTGATAAAGTTTTAGGAATTGATAATATCTCTAATGAAAAATTGAAATTATTATGTAAAATTAGGTTAAATAACGAATCGGCATCATTAAGCGAATTAGCGGCTTTGCTTTCCACTGAAATGAACTTAAATATTAGTAAAAGTAACGTCAATCACTTATTTAGAAGCCTCCACAAGATGTATGAAAAATATCACATTAAAAGTTAATGAACAACTCGGCATGAGAATCCGTTATCTTAGGAAAAACAAAGGCTTATCCATTGAAGATTTAGCTTTAGACGCTGATATCAATAGAAATTATTTGTCTGATTTAGAAAGAGGAAGGAGAAATCCTACTTTATTAATACTAGAAGCGATTGCTAATTCTTTAGATGTCGATTTAAGCGAATTATTCAAAGGAATTAAGACCATTGATTGATTTTCGTGTTATTTAAAAAATTGGCTATTTGGTTTTGTTATTTTTTCTTGTATATCTTTTTAAATATAGTTTAAACTATATAACGCAGTGAGATAAAAAGAAGGAGGCATTTAAATTATGTCAAATATCAAACTAGCAATTAATGGTTTTGGCCGCATTGGTCGATTAGCTTTCAGACAATTATTTGGCGCTGAAGGTATTGAAATCGTTGCCATCAACGATCTCACTTCTCCAAAAATGTTGGCTCATTTATTAAAATATGATTCCGCTCAAGGACGTTATGTTTTAGCGGACAAAGTTTCTTGCTCTGAAGATGGTGCTGCTGAAGGCTTCATCTCTGTCGACGGTAAGAAAATCCGTATCTATGCTGAAAAAGATGCAAATAATTGCCCTTGGAAAGCACTCGATGTCGATGTCGTTTTGGAATGCACAGGATTTTATTGTTCTAAAGAAAAATCCATGGCTCACATCAATGCTGGTGCCAAACGCGTCATCATTTCCGCTCCAGCTGGAAGCGATTTAAAAACAATTGTTTATGGTGTCAATGAAGGCGTTTTAACCGCTGATGATCAAGTCATCTCCGCTGCTTCATGTACCACCAACTGCTTAGCGCCTATGGCTAATGCTTTAAACAAATTAGCGCCTATTCAATCCGGTATTATGACAACAGTTCACGCTTATACTGGTGATCAAATGGTTCTCGATGGACCTCATAGAAAAGGTGATTTAAGAAGAGCTCGTGCCGCTGCTGTTAATATCGTTCCTAATTCTACTGGTGCAGCAAAAGCTATCGGATTAGTTATTCCTGAATTAAACGGAAAATTAATCGGTTCCGCTCAACGTGTCCCAGTCCCAACTGGTTCAACTACCATCTTAGTGGCAGTTGTCAAAGCTGATGATTTAACTAAAGAAAAAGTCAACGCTTTTATGAAAGCTAGCGTTACTCCTTCCTTTGGCTATACCGAAGAACCACTCGTTTCTAGCGATATCATCGGAATTCATGAAGGCTCATTATTTGATGCCACTCAAACGATGGTCAGCAAAATTAGCGATGGTTTATATCATGTCCAAGTTGTCGCTTGGTATGATAACGAAAATTCCTATACTTCACAATTTGTGCGCTTAGCCAAATACGTTGCTAAGTTATAGGCTTTACTTACTAAATCAGGCGCCTATGAAAATGGGCGCCTCTTTAATAAAAGGAGAAAAAAATTTATGCTTACTGTTTCAAATATGAAAGATTTAAAAGGTAAACGTGTCATTGTTCGTGTCGATTTTAACGTTCCTCAAAAAGGCGGAGTTATTTCTGATGACAATCGTATCGTGGCCGCTTTACCAACGATTAAAGAATTATTATCTAAAGGAGCAAGAGTTATTCTCATGTCTCATTTAGGTAAAATCAAACACAAAGAAGCTCCTGAAGTCGTCGAAGAAATGAAAAAGAAAAACGATTTAGCTCCAGTTGCTGTTAGATTAGGCGAATTATTAAACCAAAAAGTCGTCTTTGTTCCGGTAACTAGAGGTAAGGAATTAGAAGACGCTGTTGCTTCTTTAAAAGACGGTGATGTCTTATTAATGCAAAATACCCGTTATGAAAAAGGCGAAGAGAAAAATGATTCAGAATTAAGTGCTTATTGGGCTTCTTTAGGTGATGCCTTTGTCATGGATGCTTTTGGTTCCGCTCATAGGGCGCACGCTTCCACATATGGCATTCCTGAAATATTGGGAAAAGAAGGAAAACAAGTAGCTGTCGGCTATTTAGTGGAAAAAGAAGTCAAAGCTTTGCATAAAGTTGTTGAAGTGAAAGACGAAGATAGACCATATATCGCTATTTTAGGCGGATTAAAAGTTTCTGATAAAATTAAAGTTATCGATTCACTACTTAAAAAGTGCGACAAGATTATCATCGGTGGAGCAATGGCTTATACCTTCTTAGCGGCTTTCGGTCGTAAAGTCGGCAACTCACCTTGTGAACCCGAATTCTTTGATTATGCTAAAAAGATGTATGCATCCGGAAAAATCGTTCTTCCTATCGATTCAGTTATTACTGATTCATTTGATAACCCAGTTGATGTTAGAGTGGTGGAAGGTGATATCCCTGAAGGCTATGAAGGTGTTGATATTGGACCTAAAACTAGAGAATTATTTGCTAGTGAAATTTCAAAAGCTAAAACTGTTTTCTGGAATGGACCAATGGGTGTTTTTGAAAAAGATGCCTTTGCGGAAGGAACTACTGCCGTTTGTAAAGCTTGTGCTGAATTAAAAGATGCCTTTACCGTCATAGGTGGAGGAGATAGTGCTTCTGCCGCGAAAAAATTAGGATATAAAGATAAATTTAGTCACGTTTCCACTGGTGGAGGAGCTTCACTTGAAATGATTGAAAACGATGGCCATTTACCTGGAATCGATATTATTGGTTAACGAATATGAGAAAAAAATTATTATTAGGCAACTGGAAAATGAATAAACTTAGCTCCGAGGCTAAGGAATTTGTTTTAGCGACATCTCAATTAGTGGATTTAGCTTCTAAAAATAATATTGATATCGGTGTTGCACCTACTTATCTATCTTTAGCAACGACAAAAGAATATGCTCCAAACGGTTTAATTGTCGCCGCACAAAACGTTCATTTTGAGGATCACGGTGCTTTTACTGGGGAAGTTTCTATTCCTATGTTAAAAGAATTTGATATTGATTGGTGTCTCATCGGCCATTCTGAAAGAAGAACTTATGATAATGAAACTAGCGATAAATGCAATAAAAAGATTAAAGCACTTATCGTTAATAATATGACACCTGTTTATTGCGTTGGTGAAACTCTAGCGGAATTTGAAAGTGGTATCACTAAAGATGTCATCAAAAGTCAAATCGAAGTTGGCTTAAAAGAATTATCTAAAGATGACGCTACTCATTTAGTTATCGCCTATGAACCAGTCTGGAGTATTGGAACTGGTAAGAATGCATCTAAAGAAATTGCCCAAGATATTTGTAAATTTATTAGAGATTTACTTAAAGCATTATTCGGTGAAGTTTCAGATGAAATTCGTATTCTTTATGGAGGTAGCGTCAAACCTATTAACGTTAAAGAATATTTAACTTGTCCTGATGTTGATGGCGCATTAGTGGGTGGAGCATCATTAAAAGTCGATTCATTTAAGGAATTATTAGAAAACATTTTATAAATTTAAAGGAGGAAATATATGTCAGCATTCAATAATAGACCCGTAACCGATCGAGAAAATGTCTATGATAATGGTTCTAGTAGCAGTAATACCGGAACTTTATCTTTAGCCAAAGTATTTGGTTATATGGCCATTGGCTTACTTATTACAGCCGCAGTGGCTTTTGGTTTTGGTTACATCTTTTCACTCATTTTAAATAAGAACGCTGAAGCGGCTTTTAATACATTACTAGTAGTTTTGGTTTCAGCATGTATTTTTCAATTTATTTTGACTTTTGTTATTCAATTTGTGTTCTTAAAAGGTAAACATAGCATTTTGGTTCCATATATTTTATATACGGTAACGATGGGCTTCATGCTTTCTACTTTTACGATTTTTATTGATTGGCGACTTTTAGGAATGGCGTTTGGCATAACTGCCATTACATTCTTATTTATGACTTTACTAGCAATCGCTACGCGTAAGAGCAATATGAACGCGGTTGGTATTGCCGCGCTTGGCTTATTTTTTGGCGCAGGCTTAGTGGCTTTATTCACCTGGGTTTTTATGCTCATTTGGCCCCAACAATTTGAAATGTTCTATTGGATCATTGATTTTGCTATTTTTGCCGCCATTATGTTATCGACCATTTATGATTTATGGAGAATCAATAAGCTTTGTCAAAATGGGGCAATGAATAATAATCTTTCTTTATATTGTGCTTTCAATATTTATGTTGATTTCATCGCTATCTTTATGAGGATTGTTTATTACTTGCTAATTTTATCTTCCAAGAAAAATTAAAAAAACTTATAAAAAAAATAAAAAGGTTGGACTAAATTGTTCGACTTTTTTATTTTATATGCATGTGCGCAATATACATAATTAAATACGCGCATTATGCGTATACGTGCACGCGCGACACTCTTTTAAAAAATAATTTAAAAAAATTTTATTAAAATGATTGACACCATAAAAATCATAGTGATAATATATATCAAGCATGCGGTCCAGAAGACCATGTGGAAGACACATTATTACTAGCGTAATAGCATGGCACTGATCTTTGAAAACTAAACAGATGTACAAACAATTAAACGTCAATTTTTTTACAAACAAAACCAGATAATAATTTTGAACTAGAATACAAACATTGAGAGTTTGATCCTGGCTCAGGATGAACGCTGGCGGCGTGCCTAATACATGCA
>CAVDWX010000056.1:0-8125 GCA_963612735.1 Gemmiger formicilis
GTTAATGAATATCGCGATGTTTTAACTCATTCGCGTTATGATTCGCCGCATTTAAATATTCCTTCTACCGGCAAAAGAAAATTATTAGTTATTCCCATTAATTTTTTAGATAGTGATGTCTCTCATAACGAACAAACTCGTATCGATATTCAAAACGCTTTCTTTGGGAGCAAAGACAACAATCAATATTATTCAGTGGGTGAATATTATATGCGTTCATCTTATGGAACTCTCCAATTAGAAGGAGAAGTAAGCGAATGGTATACCGTTAATAAGACGAGTGATGAACTCGAATCTGGTGTTTATACTAAAACTAGTCAAAATATCGTTTTAGAAGCTTTAAAATGGATTAATAGTGAGCAATATCCGGGTGAAAAGATCCATTTCCGGGATTATGACACCGACAAAGACGGATATATCGATGGGGTTTTTATTTTATATAATCATCCTTACGTTAAATCTAATGATCATCCTTTATATTGGGCATATACCGATTATATGAACGGAAAGATTAATGATGAATATAAAATATCAACTTATTCCTGGGCTTCGACTTATTTTTTAGATAAGAAAAACGGCAGTGTTAATTCCGATACCTATATCCATGAAACCGGCCATTTATTTGGTTTACTCGATTATTATAATACCGATGAAAATAATTATTATCAGCCCACTGGTAGTATGGATATGATGGACTATAATTTAGGTGATCACACCGCTTTTTCAAAAATGCTTTTAAATTGGACTACTCCAACAGTGTTGAAAAGGGAATATTTTAGTGGTTATTCTCGCGATGTATTACGACCTTTTCTTACTACAGGAGAAACTATTTTAATTCCGACTAGTCAATATAACGGCACTCCATATGATGAATATTTATTACTAGAATATTTTGTTCCTCAAGGTTTAAATAAGACTCCTAATTATAAATATAAATATAAGGATAAATATGGTAATACTGGTTCATTTTCATATCTCAATGAATACGGCTTAAAGGTTTATCATGTCGATGCTAGACTTGCCTATTATAACGCGAAGCATAATTTCATTTGTTTAATAGATGACCCTAACGCTGAATCCTTATTAGCGGCTTCAGGAATTAATAAATATTATATTGATTTTGCCTACACTAATACGACAAGAAACGGGAATGATTTTGTCTTATATCATCTTTTAGAAAGCAGTGGCAATAACACCTTTAAAGACGGTATACCTGGAAATAACGATATTCTCTTTGAAGAAGGGGATAAATTTAACGATAAAGTTTTTGCTAATTTTACTTTTCATAACGGTGAACAACTAAATATTCATTTTCAAATCGATAGTGTTGATGAAGTAGGAATCTCACTTACGTTTTATTGATTTTTGAACGTTTTTATTCACTTTTATTGGTTAATTTTACATTTTGCTCTTGCATGTCTTTTTTTAGACCTATATTATATATAAGCGTGTGTGCTTATAGGACACGTTGACCGAAATGGTCCATTTTTTAAGGGGAACATTGATACACTCGGTACTGTGGATAGCACACAATAAAGAAAGGATTTAGAATATGCCCACTATTAATCAATTAGTACGTGAAGGTCGTAAGACCGCGACTGTCAAGTCTAAGGCACCAGCCCTTGGCAAGAGATGGAATTCATTGAAGAAAAAAGAAACTTCTCAACCAGCCGCCCAAAAACGTGGTGTTTGCACCCGTGTTGGCACTATGACACCTAAAAAACCTAACTCAGCTTTAAGAAAATACGCTCGTGTTCGCTTAAGTAATGGATATGAAGTTACCGCTTATATCGGTGGTGAAGGACACAACTTACAAGAGCACTCAACAGTGATGATTCGTGGAGGCCGTGTTAAAGATTTACCTGGTGTTCGTTATCACATTGTTAGAGGAACCCTCGACTGCGCTGGAATTGAAAAAAGACGTCAAGGTCGTTCATTATACGGAAGTAAGAAACCAAAAGGTTCTGAATAAGAAGAAGGAGGATAAAATATGCCACGTAAAGGAAGCGTTGCAAAGCGCGATGTGTTACCCGATCCAATTTATAAATCAAAATTAGTAACACGTTTAATCAATAAAATTATGCTTGATGGCAAAAAGGGAACTGCTCAACACATTCTCTATACCGCCTTCAATAAAATCGAAGCGAAAACTGGCAAACCTGCCATGGATGTTTTCAACGCTGCGATTAATAACATTATGCCTGAAGTCGAATTAAAAGTTCGTCGTATTGGGGCCGCTAACTATCAAGTTCCAACCGAAGTTTCATTAGAAAGAAAAGTGACTTTAGGATTAAGATGGTTAGTCAATTATGCTCGTTTAAGAAATGAAAAGAGTATGGAAGATCGTCTTGCTAACGAAATCATCGATGCCGCGAACGGCACTGGTGCCTCCGTTAAGAAAAGAGAAGATACACATAAAATGGCTGAAGCCAATAAAGCTTATGCCCATTATCGTTGGTAATTTAGGAGAAGAAGTTTATGGCTCGCGAATATGATTTGCATCATACGCGTAATATTGGTATTATGGCCCATATTGACGCTGGCAAAACAACGACGACAGAACGTATTCTTTATTTCACTGGTAAAATCCATAAATTAGGGGAAGTCCATGAAGGACAAGCAACGATGGACTGGATGGCCCAGGAACAAGAAAGAGGTATTACCATTACTTCCGCGGCGACTACCGCTGTTTGGAAAGGGAATCGTATCAACATCATCGACACTCCAGGGCACGTCGACTTCACTGTTGAAGTGGAACGTTCACTCCGTGTCTTAGATGGCGCTATTACGGTTCTTGATGGGAAAAATGGTGTTGAACCCCAAACTGAAACTGTCTGGAGACAGGGTAGTAAGTACGGTGTTCCTCGTATTGTCTTTGTCAATAAACTTGATGCTATTGGAGCGAATTTTGAAATGTGTGTTCGCTCATTACACGAACGACTTGGCGCTAACGCTGAAGCTGTTCAATATCCAATTGGTATCGAATCATCTTTAAAAGGATGTATCGATCTCATTGAAAGAAAAGCTTGGATTTATTCTTCAGATGCTCATGAAGATCCTCATGAAGCTCCTATTCCCGAAGAATATAAAACCAAAGTCGAAGAATTAAGAAGTAAATTATTAGAAGCTCTTGCGGCTTTTGATGATGACTTCATGATGAAAGTCTTAGAAGGGGAAGAACCCACTGTTGAAGAAATTAAATCAATTATTCGAAAAGCGGTTCTACTCGGTGAATTCCATCCCGTCTTCTGTGGCTCCGCTTATAAAAACAAAAACATTCAATTATTATTAGATGGAGTAGTGGATTATCTTCCTTCTCCACTTGATATACCTCCTGCGAAAGGAACAGATGATAAAGGAAATGAAGTCACCTGTCCTGCTGATGAAAACGCTCCACTTGCTTGCTTAGCTTTCAAAATTGCAACAGACCCATTCATTGGCCGATTGGCTTATGTTCGTGTCTATAGCGGCGTTCTTAAAGCTGGTAGTTATGTCTTAAATTCTACAAAAGGAATTAAAGAAAGAATTGGTCGTGTCGTCTTGATGCACTCTAACCATCGTCAAGAAGTCGATGAATTGAGAGCTGGAGATATCGGTGCGGTTGTCGGTTTAAAAAATACCACTACAGGTGATACATTATGCGATCCTGATCATGTTGTTATCTTGGAGAAGATGGAATTCCCTGATCCAGTTATTGAAGAAGCGGTTGAACCAAAAACCAAAGCTGATCAAGAAAAAATGACCATCGCTTTATCCAAATTAGCGGAAGAAGATCCTACTTTCAAAGTTAGAACTAATCCTGAAACTGGTCAAACTATTATTGCTGGTGTTGGTGAATTACATCTCGACATCATCATCGATAGACTTAAACGTGAATTCAATGTTCAAGTTAATGTCGGCGCTCCTCAAGTTGAGTATCGTGAAACAATTCGTACCGCTGCTGATTGTGAAGGTAAATACATTCGTCAATCTGGTGGTCGTGGACAATACGGTCACGTTTGGATCAAATTTGAACCAAACCCAGGAAAAGGATTTGAATTCGTTGATGCCATTGTTGGTGGTAGTGTTCCAAGAGAATATATTAAACCAACTCAAGATGGTCTAGTGGATGCATTAAATCGTGGTCTAGTTGCTGGATTCCCGGTGATGGATATTAAAGCGACATTATTCGATGGTAGTTATCATGATGTCGACTCTTCTGAAGCCGCGTATAAGATTGCTGCCTCGATGGCTTTAAAAGAAGCTGCGAAAAAATGTAATCCGGTAATTCTAGAGCCAATCATGAAAATTGAAGTGACCATCCCTGAACAATATTACGGCGATGTCATTGGAGATATTTCTAGACGACGTGGTAATGTAATTGGCGAATCACAAAGAGGAAATGCGAAAATCGTCGAAGCTGAAGTTCCATTATGTGAAATGTTTGGCTATGTTACCGATTTACGTAGTATGACACAAGGACGTGGAAACTATGTCATGCAATTCGATCACTACGGCGAATGCCCTCGTTACGTCCAAGAAGAAATTATTAAGAAGAGTGGAATGTCCGCTCGATAAAGGTTACTCATACCAATCAATTGGTATTGATTATAAACAAAAATTGCTATATTATGGATTTGTTGAATTTTTAGACAAGAAAGGAGATTCAAAATAATGGCAAAAGAACATTATGACAGAAGTAAAGTACACGTTAATATTGGTACCATCGGACACGTTGACCATGGTAAGACAACTTTAACCGCTGCTATTACTCACGTCTTAGCAAAGAAAGGCTTATCTGAAGTTAAGGATTACGATCAAATCGATGCCGCTCCAGAAGAAAAAGCCCGTGGTATTACAATTAATACTGCACACATTGAATATCAAACCGCAAAAAGACACTATGCACACGTTGACTGCCCAGGGCATGCTGACTATGTCAAAAATATGATTACTGGTGCTGCTCAAATGGATGGAGCAATCCTCGTTGTTGCTGGTACTGATGGGGTTATGCCTCAAACTCGTGAACACATCTTACTTGCTCGTCAAGTTGGTGTCCCTTACATCGTCGTCTTCATTAACAAGACCGACTTAGTGGATGATCCTGAATTATTAGACTTAGTCGAAATGGATGTCCGTGACTTATTAACTAAGAACGGATTCGATGGCGACAATGCTCCAGTTATCAGAGGTTCCGCTCGTTTAGCTCTTGATGGCGATCCAAAAGAAGAAGAACACATTATGGAATTAATGGATGCTGTTGATGCTTATATCCCAGATCCAGTCCGTGACGTTGATAAACCATTCTTACTCGCTATCGAAGATGTTATGACTATTTCTGGTCGTGGTACCGTCGTTACTGGCCGTGTCGAAAGAGGAACTGCTAAACTCGGTGACGAAGTCGAAATCGTTGGTATTAAACCTACTCAAAAATCAGTTATTACAGGTCTTGAAACATTCCGTAAGATTCTTGATCAAGCCGTCGCTGGTGATAACGTTGGTGTCCTTTTAAGAGGTATCAACCGTGACCAAGTCGAAAGAGGTCAAGTCTTAGCAAAACCAGGTTCTGTTACTCCACATAGTAAATTCACCGCTTCTGTTTACGTTTTAACTAAAGAAGAAGGTGGCCGTCACACTGCTTTCTTAAGCAATTATCGTCCACAATTCTACTTCCGTACAACTGATGTCACTGGTGTTATTACTCTTCCTGCTGGAACTGACATGGTTATGCCAGGTGATAACGTAACCTTAACCGTTGAATTAATTCACCCAATTGCGATGGAAAAAGGAACTAAATTCTCCATTCGTGAAGGTGGAAGAACCGTCGGTGCTGGTACCGTTAACGAAATCTTAAAATAATTAGTCTATACTAATCATAAATTAGCTCATCAATTTGGTGAGCTTTTTTATTAATATAAAAAGAGTTGTGATATAATGAATGTAATGAAAAAGAGATATCTTCTTTGTCTAAGCCTATTATTATTGACTTCATGTCGTTTTAATTCAGTTTCTTCTTCTAAAAATGGAACTGAGATTTCTGATTTTAGTAAATTGTATCAATTTGTAAGTGATTCTAAATTAATATTTTCTGAGATAGTAACAGATAATAATGTCGCTAATAGGGCTCTTGAAATTGCTAATATTGGCTCTACCGACATCGATTTAACGGATTATAGTGTTTCTATTTTTAGAAACGGCGTTAATTCTCCGAGTGAAGTGATATCTTTAAGTGGCAACTTAAGAAAAGAACAAACCTACGTCATCGCCTATAGTGGCGCTGATGAGGAGATTAAAAATAAAGCCAATTTAATTACTGATTCATATATGAATGATGGAACTTTTGGAATGCTTTTGACGTATAAAAAAGATAAATATGTCGATGTATTAGGAACGCCTGGCTATAGTTATGATTACGCTAAAGGGGTCACTATGGTGAGAAAAAAAGAATATTTTGTAACCGATTCTTTATTTAACGCTTATTCATATATTAAATATCCAGTTGGGACTATTTCTACACTTGGCAGTTTAGATGTGATATCTGAATCTAATTTATTAAACGGACCTAAATTAACTACTATTGATGAAAATTCATCATTTGCTCTAAATAATGTAACCGGTGGAGGTGGCATTATTAAGGTTAGTGTTACCGGTTATATCGATGGAGATACTACACGCTTTAATTATGGTAATTCATTATCTGATTATGGAATAAGTGGCAATTTATCGACTCGATATTACGGCATAAATACTCCTGAAATTGCTCATCGTAGCGATGAAGTGAGCGATCCTTATGGTGATGAAGCTAAAGCCTTTACTGATAATATGCTTAAAAACGCTAAAAGTATCATCATTCAATCAGTAAGAAATTCTTCTTTGCATGAAACATATGGAAGAATGCTTGGATATGTTTGGATTTCTAATGTTAATAATCCTTCTTTAGAAGACTACGAATTGCTCAATTTTAGAATTGTTCAAAACGGATTTTCTAATGTTGGATTTCTAAGTCGAAGTAATAATATTAATGACATGATTTATAACGATATCAGTTATGCTGAATATTTATTTGATGCTGAAAATTATGCTAGAAAAAATAAACTCAATTTGCATTCTTAAAGGAGAGTTATGAAAAAGAATATTTTATCCACATTGATCTTATCTATAATTTCTACTTTATTATTTTCATGCGGCGAATTAAAAATTGATTTAGAGCTTATCGCTTTAGAAGATGTTATCGATTTTCATAGTGACATTCAAAAAGAATATTTGTTAAATGAAGATCCTTCAGAGTGTTCTTCAAGAGGGACAAGTGAAGAATCTCTTCCTCAAGCAGTTAAAATTTCTTGGAATAGTAAAATCAGTAGTGGTTCAGTTAATAAATATTTAATTCATGTGAGTGAAGATGAAGATTTTTCTTCTTCATTTATTTATAGTACTAATTCAAGAGCACGAGAATATAATCTTTATAACTTAAAATTAAATACTCGTTATTATTATAAAATTGAAGCCGTTTCATCAACTTCTTCATTTATTAGTCAAACATCTTCCTTTTTAACTATTAATTATGGCTTACGTAATTTATATATTGATGGCGTCACTAATGTTAGAGATTTAGGTGGTGAAAACATTAAGCAAGGTTTAATTTATCGGAGCGCTACTTTTGATAATAATACTTGTTTTTACCCCACTCAAGATATCAGTGAAGACGGTATTAATACTTGTTTAAATGATTTAAATATTAAAACTGAAATTGATTTGAGAGCTAATTATGAAACATCTTTAACTTCTTCTAAATTAGGCGATAGTGTTTCTTATTATCATATTCCAATGACAACTGGACAAGGTGCGAATATGTTAACTTTTAAAGGACAAATTAGAAATAAGGATGAACAATTTGATAACCCTAAAGCCATCAAAGATATATTTGATGTATTAAAGGATGATAAAAATTATCCATTAGATTTTCACTGTGTGAGAGGAACTGATCGAACTGGTTTATTATCATTTTTAGTTAAAGGGTTATGCGGTGATATATTAGAAAATATTCAAAAAGATTATATGTTTTCTAATTTTGCAGTTATTAACGGAACGGTTAAAGTGAGCAATATGATGGGAAGTGACACTCTTGATAACCAATACGGTTATATGC